>DATEGR010000072.1:0-14053 GCA_035279985.1 Verrucomicrobiia bacterium | reverse complement strand
GTTGTCGCCGGCAGGATGCCAGCGCTCCCGGCCAGTTGCCAGACCAGCGTGCCGCAGGGAACCTTGACGATTAAATCCTTTCCGGCATGGCCGTCCATGCCCTTGCCCAGGCCGTGCTCGCCTTCGGCCGCGACGAGCCGCGGCTGGTAATACTGGGCGATGAGATTATTGAGGTCGTGGTCGGCCTGCAAAATCACGCTGCCACCGCGCCCGCCATTGCCGCCGCTCGGACCGCCCTTGGGCACGAACGCTTCGCGGTGGAACGCGACACAGCCTTTGCCGCCGTGCCCCGCCCGCGCGTAAATTTTAATTTCGTCAACAAACATGCCGCTGTATTTACGATTGATGATTTACGATTTACGATTTAAAAAAACGCACCAGATCATCAGTCATAAATCGTAAATCATAAATAAAAAAGGCGAGGCGTTCGGCCTCGCCGGGAAATTCAATGACGCCGTTCAGTTCTTCGCGGCGGGCTCGGGCTTCACGTTCACGCGCCGGCCGTTCTTGTCGAAAGCAATCTTGCCGTCCACGAGCGCGAAGAGCGTCCAGTCGCGGCCGGTGCCGACATTCTGGCCGGCTTCAAACCGGGTGCCGCGCTGCCGGATGATGATGCTGCCGGCGGTGACGAATTCGCCGCCAAACGTTTTCACGCCGAGCCGCTTGCTGACGCTGTCACGACCGTTGCGGACGCTGCCTTGACCTTTTTTGTGTGCCATAAAATTCTGTCTGGTTGCTGGTAGGGACGCCGCGCGGCGGCGTCCGGACAGCGCAGCGCGCTGTCCCTACCGGTTTTACGCTTTGATTTCTTTGATCTTCACGACCGTGAGTTCCTGGCGATGGCCGATTGTCTTGTGGTAACCTTTGCGGCGTTTCATCTTGAATGTGAGCGTTTTCTCGCCGCGCTTGTGCTCCACCACGTCGGCCAGGACGCTCGCCCCGCTGACCGTGGGGGCGCCCACACTCACTTTGCCGTCGCGGTTGACCAGCAACACGCGGTCAAAAGTGACGGGCTTGCCGGCCTCGACGGCCAGCCGCTCGATTTCCAGCGTGTCGCCCGCGGCCACACGATACTGTTTGCTTCCGGTTTCCAGAACAGCGTACATAAAATTTTCCGCAAAAGGGGTGTGATAAAACCAGAAAGGCGCCGGCCTGTCAACGCTTGATTTCCAGTAAAATGGTTAAGACCGCCTGAATCATGGTCCCCACCCGCTGATTTGTTGGGAATCAGAGGGGGTGGCCCTTGCGCCCTTTAAATGTCAGTTCGGCGATGCCGGACTTGTCGAGGTCGCCCAACCCTTCCTTCACCATCCGGTCATATTGTTTCTTAGTGGCTATGGCGAGCGGAAGGTTCAAGCCCTGGGCCTGGGCCAGCTTGAGCGCGATGCCCGAATCCTTGGCGGCGTGCGCGGCCGAGAAAAAGCACGCGTGGTCGCGTTTCTGCATGTCCTGGCCATCGGTCCGGAGTACGGACGAATTGGCGCCCGTCTGGGCGAACACCTCGCGCAACATGGTCAGGTCGAGACCGAGCGCGGCACCCAGGCCCAGTCCTTCCGCGAGGGCGGCGGTGTTGCCGTTCATGACCATGTTCACGAGCGCTTTCACCTCGGCGGCCTTGCCCGCCGGGCCGATGTAACGGAGGGACGCGCTCAGTTTTTCCAGGATCGGTTTGGCCCGCTCAAACGCCTCCGGTTTGCCGCCGCACATCAGGTACAGCGAACCTTCCCGCGCCTGGGTGATGCTGGAAGCCATGCATGCCTCGAGCGATTGCGCGCCCTTGGCCTCGCATTTTTGTTCCACCCAGACGTGGATGGCGGGCGTGACCGTGGCACAATTGATGAACAATTTGCCTTTCGCGCGGCTTAACAAACCACCCCGATAAATGCCCTTCATCGCCGGGTCATCGGTGACGACAGTGAACACCACGTCGGCCAGGGCGGTGACCGCCTTGAGGTCGCTGGCCGCAGTGCCGCCCAGCTCCTGCGCGAGCGATTGCGCGGCGCCGGCGTTCGCGTCAAACACGGCGGTGATGGGCCAGCCGCAGTCCTTGAGGCGGCGCGCCATGTTCGCACCCATCCGCCCGACTCCGACAAATCCAATGTTCTCCGGCATAAAGGTCCTTTGCGATTTGGTTCCGGAAGGAAAGTACCAGAACCGCCAGGTTTTCAAAGTCCGGATGCAGAAACCGCATATTTCTTTGTAGCAAGATTGCAGAGCGCTGCGGAGATTCGCCGGAATACCGCCGGCTGTGGCCGAAAATCGAATGAAATATGTTGTCACCTCTTTGGCTTTTGGCGGGACATATCTAACGATATGATGACCAATGGAAACATGGCTGCGGCACAAGACACTGATGCGGAACTGGTTTCACGCACCCTGGCGGGCGATCGGGATGCGTTCAGTCGGATTGTCTCGCGTTACCAGATATTGATTTGTTCGCTGGCCTACAGCCGCATCGGCCATCTCGGCCTGAGCGAGGATGTGGCCCAGGAAACCTTCATCACCGCCTGGAAGCACCTCCGGCTCCTGCGCGAACCGGAGAAGCTGCGCGCCTGGTTGTGCGGCATCGTCCGCAACCGGATTAACAAAAACCTCCAACGGGAAGGGCGCGAGCCGGTGCATGTGGCCGAGCCGTTGGAAGCGGTGGATGATTCGCCGGCGCGAGAAGCGCTGCCTTCGGAACAAACCATCGGGCGCGAGGAAGAAGCGATTTTGTGGCGTTCGTTGGAAAGAATCCCGGAGCTTTACCGCGAACCGCTCATCCTGTTTTATCGCCAGCACCAATCCATCGAACAGGTGGCGGCGGAACTGGAGTTGTCCGAAGACGCCATCAAGCAACGGTTGTCGCGCGGGCGCAAAATGTTGCAGGAGGAAGTCCAGGCGTTTGTGGAAGACACCCTGCGCCGGACGGCGCCGAGCCAGGCCTTTTCGGGTGCGGTGCTCGCGGCCTTGCCCGCGGCCCCGGCGGCGGCAGCGGGCGTCGGCGCGGCCGGCAAAGGCACGGCGATGGCCAAGACCGGTCTTTTGGGAATATGGCTGGCGCCCCTCATCGGGATTCTCGGCGGCATTTTTGCGCATTGGCTGATTGTGCGGGCCGCTCCCACCGCCGCGGAACGGCGGGTCAAGAAGCTGGCGTTCGTCAGTCTGTGGGTTTTTGTGCTGGCCTGGTGCTGGCCGTTGCAACTGGCCGTGCGGGTTTTGGGAAAACATTTGCAGTGGGACGACACGACGTTTTATACGGTAATGGCAGCCTATTGGTGGCTTTACGCAGCCATCTGCGTCGGCTTGACCGTCGTGATGTTCCGGCGATTTCTAGCCATTCGCCGGCACAGCGAGGAGAGCGGCGAAATTTCCAGGTCGGCCATGAAACCCATGAACCCGGGCACCCGGGCCGTGGTCGCCGCCGGTGTGAATCTGGCCTTTTTTTCGTGGTTGATTTATGTGGCCTGGCAGGCGAACGACCCGGTTTGGGCCGCGGTCGTTACGGTCATCATGGTGGTGCTGGGCGGTTGGTACTTCTTCCAAACCGGCGGTCGGACCGGCACCGAGGCAATGCGGGCCGTGGCGCGGCAACTGACATTGATTTGGGCGGTGATTCTGGTGATCTTAAATTGCCGTCTCGAGGCGTGGCTGGTGTCGCTGCGGGGAATGAGCCCCCTCCCGATGCCCCGGTGGGTCATCCCGCTGTTTACCCTGGCCCTGGTGCTTTGGTTCGGAATCCTGATGGTGGTAACCAAGCCCAAACGCAGCGGCTAGCCGTCTCCTCCGACGTTTACTGGTACTGGAAAATGTAAAAGCGGTCCGGCTCGATTCGTCCAAGGACGAACGGCAGCGGGCCGTGGACCGAGGCATAGAATCCCGCGCCGGCCGCTTTGTTCATCGTTGCCCAATGGGCGTCAGAAAGATAATCCACCGTCGCCACCAGGCGAACCAGCTCCATCGGCGGTTCATAGAGGTTGCTCGCGTTGGCGGGAATGATGAGAATGTCTCCGCTGGCCTTCTTCGGATCGTTCAAATCAATCGCGCGGCCGCCCTGTTTTTCCATGTAATACTGAAAGCCCCAATGTCCCTCGAACCACACCGTGTTGCCCGGCGTATGGTATTTGGCGCACAACTGTTCCGCGGCCAGCCGATTGGTGTTTGCCAGCCGGGCATCCGCCCGGGCCAGCATCAGGCTCAGGGCGGCGGCCAACAATGCCGGACCGAACAGCCACCCGTGAGGCACCGGCGACGATTCCGGCCAGCGCAGGTCCAGCCGGCGCGCGAGCAGAATGCCCACAGCCGGGAGGGCCGGCAGCAGGCTGCGGCCGTTGATCGTCCAATTGAGCGCCACGGTAAACACCACCAGGCCCAGCACCCACAGCACCAGCAGCAATGAATCAGCGTCGCGGTGCCGCTGGAAATCCGCCACCGTCAGCAGCAACACCAGAATGCCACCGGCCAGGAACAGCACGACTTCCAGAAACATTCCCACATTCAAATGCCCGGCTTGAACCAGCAACGGTTTAAAATGCGGTTGCCAGAACAGGGCGGCCACGGCGGGCACGAGCAGAGCCAGCCCGATGGCCGCCAACCGCCGCGACCAAATCACCGGCAAATAAAACAGGACTGGCAAAAAGCAACCGCCCAAAAATTCCAGACCGATGAGCACCTTCTCCAGCAACCCGCCTTGCGCACCCGAGCGATCTTCCGAAGCGAAGGTGCCGGCGGCCAGCAGCATTCCCTGCCCATACCATCGGCGGGTGATCCACTCATATCCCGCCGCGAAGAGCACGGGGATTAACAGCGCCGGCAGCCATCGCCCGGGTTTTCGCCGGCGGGCAAAGGCATAAAACCCCAGCAACGGTACCAGCGCCAGCCCGGTAAATTTCGTCAGCGTTGCCAGCCCGGCAAGCAGTCCCGCAGCCAGAAGCCATTTCCAATGATTGTGCTCCAGGCCTTTTTCAAAGAAGACCACCGCCCAAACCCAGAACGCCAGGCACATGACATCACACATCAGGGTGGTGGCCGAAATCAGGAACACCGGAGTCAGCACCCCGGCCACGGCCGCCAGCAACGGGCGTCGCGAGAAACGCCGGCCGAGCGCAAAAATTCCCCACGCTGCCGCCAGTGCTGGCAACAGAAACGCCGCATGCAAGGCCGGTTCACTCCAGCCGGCGAGCGTCGCTGCCAGTGCGAGGTAGTAACAGGTCAAGGGTGGATTATCGAAATCCTTGACCATCGGCAGCGGCGTGCCGAGCCAGTTCATGGTGAACCCGTAGAAATCGGCCGGATGCTGTTGAATCTGCGCCGCCGCCCGGAGGAACAGGGGATCATCAATGTGAAAGGGTTTGTTGATAAACGGCAGCAGGCAGCCGAGCGTGATGAACAGCAGCCAGGCTAAAGACCGCGTTGAGGCCAGCGGCGGTTTCAAGGAAGTCTCCATATCAACGACTTGAGGGTCGTCAGCCACGGGCAAACAAATACCGGTTGCCCGGCAGAGGGTCAAGCAATGTCAGCAATGTCAGTCGGGCCCGGCTTTACTTGACAGAGATTCAGGTTCGGGCCAGCCTCGAGTCATTCAATTTCGGAAGGAAAAGAAAATGACGCGGGGCGGAAAACATTTTCGACTGCTATTGATTTTCCATTAACCCGGCCATCGGGCGCATTTGCGCTTCGAAGAGGCGCGACCCGGGCGATGGCGAGCAGGGCGAAATCGTTTCAACCCGGGCGTTAACGAATGAGGGGTTAACGCCGGGTGCAATATACGATAGATGTTAGCCAAAATATCCGTAGCCCGGATGTCGTTCCGGCTGAGATTGAATGATGAACCATATGTCTTGTGGGCAGACAATGTCTGATCGGACCGGCGGGCAACGTTCATGACCGGCCTCGCCAGGCAAACCCACCGTGCTTTAACATGGTAATTTGGACTGAACAGTTCGCGACCGGTTCCGACGCGTTGGATCAACAGCACCGTCTGTTGATTAATAATCTCAACCTGCTGGAAAGCTTGTTGACCGACACCAATCCCAGCCGGGAACAAGGCGAATTCCTGATTCACCTGGTGGATTTTCTGGAGTCATACGCCAATACCCATTTCAAATTCGAGGAGGAGTGCATGGAACGATACCGGTGTCCGGCCCATGCGCAGAACAAACAGGCTCACGCACAGTTCATGGAGTTTGTCCGTGAGTTCAAGGAACGTTGCCGGGCGCAAGGGCTCCGGCCGGATGTTCTGCAGGGTCTGTATCAAAGGCTTAGCTCATGGGTGGAGGGGCACATCCTTGGCGTGGACACCCAGCTCAGGCCTTGCATCAAAGCTTAGCGGTGAAGTTCATTTTCCCCGGTATATTCGATCGGTAAGGTCATGGGAACGATCCCGGGACTGATCCAGAATGTCTCCTTAAAGACCGAGGGCCCGGGCGGCTTCCATCAGGTTTCGGCAGGTGACCACCCGCGGGCGATGCGGGTAATGAAAGACCGTCAGGATGTTCATCCCGATGTCTTTGCTGGGGTCGGGAATGACCCGCACCACCAGATCCACGCCCGCCTGCCCGATCAATTCCATCATCCGGCCCAGTTCCGGCTCGCAATCCAGATCCATGGATTCCAACTGACTGAAGTCCGCCAGCAAATGAAAGCCGGGTGACAACTCCTGTAACTGCGTCGTCAGATCTTTCTGGCTGCGCTGAAAATCCTCCGGTTGCGCCCGGCCGATATAGCTGATGTGCAGCAACCGCTTCGGCTTGTTCGACGTAATCAATAACATGACGATCGCTTTATTCCGCGGGAAACAGACTTACTTTTTTGGCGCCGTCATGGCGCGATACGTCACCGCCACCTGCCAGTCGGCGTAATTCGGCGCAAGGGTTTTCATGGCGCTGACCATCTGTTGCCGGAACGTCATCTCAATCAGGCTTCCCTGCCCGGGCCAGATTTTGAAGTGGACCCGCAGGAAACTCCAGCCGCCGCCTTCCGCGGTTTCCACGTCGCCCCAGGTCGGTTCGCTTAAAATGATCGCGCCGAATTGCCGCCACATCCCCCGGGCGACGTTCGCCGCGGCTTCGACGGCTTTCGGCCGGTCAACGCCCTCCGGGATCTGAATGTCCGCGTAGGCATAGACCCCACCATAGGGAAACCGGCTCACGTTGGCGATGGTGCGGTTGGGAATGAACACCACCTGGTTGTAGAAATTGCGGAGCACCGTGAAACGCAACCCGATTTCCTCCACCCGCCCGATGACGCTCGTCGCGCCAAAGATTTCCACCAGATCGCCGATGTCCATCGCGTCGGAAAAAATCAGCGTCAGCCCGATCACGATGTCCTGTACCAGCCCCTGCGAACCGAAACTGATGGCCAGACCGACGACCGATGCGCTGGTCAGGTAGAACGTCAGGTTGACGCCGAACTCCTGCAGGACCAGTCCGATGGCAAAAAAGTAGATGACGAAAGTGATGGCGCTGACCACCAGCCGGGTGAGCGTGATGAATTTCGGCTGTTGCGTCACGAAGCCGAGCGGGTTTTTCTGCGCCTGGCTTTTATTGATGAACCATTCGCTGAGGTGCCGGGTGATTTTGACCAGCACATGCACGATGAGGGCCACGGCCAGGATGAGCAGGATTCGCGTCAGGGTGGAGGATTCCTGATGGGCAAAATCTCTGTAAAGGCGCCCGACGAAGGTGTTGGTCGCCAGCTCAAACGGCGGGGACGGCAGATTGGTCGTGTTCATCAAAAATTCCTTTGGCAACCTGAACCGGCATTCCTGCGGCCGCGCATTTCAGCCGATGAAGGAGGTGCCGGTCAGGAAAAGATTAAACACCGGTTCGGGAACCGGCGCAAGCGGGCGGGAATCCCCGGAATTTTATCGTGGCCGCGGGGATCATTGGTTTCGCGACCTGGCCAGTTGGTCCTCGTCCTCGCCGATGATGCGATAAAGCCGGTTGATCTCCAGCATCTCCGACTCGTTCAGTTTCTTCTTAGGCACCGACCAGTTCGTGTAGAAATATTTGGTCATCTCGTTAAATTCGAGATCCGGGCCGACGTAAACGACCTTCGGGTTCAGGTCCGACGTGACATATTCGTTCTGGTCATAGGGAGACTTCTGGGTATTGCGGATGTCCACCCGGTTGAAGTCAGGTTTTTCGGCGCCGGGGCGGAACCAGCCGGGACTGACGGTCGCCACTTTCATGCCGGGCTTGCGGGGCAGGCTCTCCACGGGCTGGTTGACGATCGCCCGCACCTTGCTGATGGCATCGGCGAGCTCCAGTTTTATGTCGGCCACGCTGGAAGGTTGATTGGTGCCGCCGACACGAAAATGATATTCGGCGTTGCCCGGCTTTGGTTTCCGTTCCGCCGCTGTCTTCGCCGGGTCATAATGGAAATGTTTTTGCCATGCCGGATCGAGGTTCTTCAATTCGGCATTGGTCAATCCCTGGTTGGAAGTAAAAAAAATGTTGGTGGCCGTAATTTTCGTAACGGTGACGTTGCTGAATGTTTCGTCGCCCACCTTGAGTGTCGGCAGTTTTTCGGCGGCGAAGGCCATTGAGGCCAGGGCCACCAGGCCGGGAATGAGCATGCTCCTTGTGCGCATATTTTTCCTATGCCTCCACGTTGCCCATTTGTCAAGGCTTCCGGCTTTTGCGCCAGGCTCCCCTGCCCGGCGCGCCGGGAACCCATTCATGGCCAATCCCGGTGGCGAACGCCCGGCACCACGGTGCTTATGAATCGATAATTTTTGTGTCGCGTTTGAGCAAAGACGGTTTTCTTTACCACCCATGCGTCGCGAGGTGCCATTCAGGCAAATGCGATTCTCCCGTGCTTCCCGGCTGCTCAAGCTGGCCGTCTGGCCGGCGAACCGATGCACCAGTTCGGCCCGCCGCTCCACCTGCACCTGGACGAACCCTTTTACGTCGGCATCGGTTTCTGCTCGCACCTGCCCGACAAGTCCGATACGGCGGTATTCGCCGACGTTGTGCTCGAGAACTCCGCCGGCAAGGTCCACTGACAGTTTTTGGACGAACGAACCAGACGAAGGAAACGAGGAGAGCAGAAGACATCGCCGGGAGGGCACTGCTTCATCAGTGCCCCGAATCGGGGGGGCGATGAAGCGCCTCCCTCCCATTCCCGGCCGGCTGAAATCTTATGGACAACGGGAAGATGAGGAATAGTGTCGGTGGCATGAACCTGCCCAATCGCAATCCTGCGATTGAACCACCGGCCGGCCCACCGATTAAAATCCGCGGCACTGACTTTGTCATGTTTCCGGTATCCGATCTGGCCCGGGCGGCAAAATTCTACCGCGAGATTCTGGGACTTCCGCAGGAGGTCTACAGCGAAGAGGGGCAATGGGCGGAATTCAACTGTGGCAACGTCACGCTCTCCCTCAAAGGCGGAGAGACGTTGCCGGAAAAGGTTCCCGGCGGGCACATCGCGCTGGCGGTTGGCGATGTTCAGGCTGCCTGCCAGGAGTTGAAGCGGCGGGGAATCCAGATTACGAAAGAACCGCAGGACTATGGATGTTGCCAGGCGGTGGAGATTCTGGACCCGGATGGGAACTGCGTGATTCTGCATCGCCGGGCGGATGGGACGTTTGGCCCCGGTCTAGCTGCCGCTTGACCTGCTCCCGCCCGATAACGTTCAGGAAATTTTAACGCCGAGGCGCTGAAGCATCCTTGAGAAGCAGGAACCGCCGTCGGCATGCGATTCACCGGAGTTTCTGGCGAGCCACATGGGAAAAGGAACTTCAGTCGCAATGCGGATTACCGGCATTGGTAAACGCGGATTTCCGCGCCGCCGGAAATCAACCCGGCGCGCACCGCCAGGTATAATTCGCTGCGTTCTTTCCAAAAATAGCTCGTCCGCGCCCCGCCTGGTGTCGGGACTTGTTCGCGCAACCGGTATGAATCCGAGCTGCGTTGCTCAATTACGTCAATGAATCCCGCTCCGCCCGACGCGTAAATCTGCTTGCGGTCCGCATCGTAAAACAAATCGTCCGTATCGCCCGCAAGCTTCACGCTGTCCACCATTTTTCCGGTCGTGGTATCCAGCACCACCAGCCGCGCGGGCCGGCGGCAGCCGACGAACAAACGATGATTCGCCTCGTCCAGCGCCATTGGAAAATTTGCCTGGAATTCTTCCATCGGCCACGTTGCCACCACCCCGTGCCGGTCGCGATCCACCACCGCCACCTGTTGCGCCTCCGGCACGTTCACAAAGATCCGGCTGCCGTAGCGCTCGATTTGAAACGATTCCGGATGTCCCGCCAGCGTGAGGTTCGCGACCTGTTCACCCGTTGCCGCCTTGATCACCGCCAGGGCTCCTTCGCCGTAGCCGATGTAAATCAAATCCGATTTCGCGTCATAACGCACATTGTCCGCGTCCGGCAACCCGGTGACGGCTTTGATGGTTTTGAAGGAAGTGGCGTCGAGGATGCGCACCACCCCGCTGCCGCCGTTGGCGATGACCAGCCGGTTTTCCGCGGGCACGAAAGCCAGGCCCTGCGGCTCGGAACAATCACCGATGGTACGGACGCGCCGCCCCGCCGCGAGATCAACCACCTCCACCGTGTCGTTGCCGAGCGCGGCGACGAACAATCGTTGTCCCGCCGCATCCAGCGCGAGGTGGTCAATGCGCCCGCGCACATCCGGCAAGGGAATGGTGCGGACGAGCGTCAGCGCGCGGGTGTCCGCCGCGCGCAAATTAAGCGCGAACAGAGCCACGGTTAAAAGCACGGCGTGTTTCATGATGGCCGGCGGTTGAACGCCAGATTAATCAGCGGCCCCGGAGTTTCAAAATAAAAAGATTGCCACCATGAGTTACCGCCGCCGGGTCAATGCCCCGCCCGCAGCAGAATCAGCAGGTCCACGGCGAAGAAAATCACGATGATGATTTCCAGCCACAGCATCCGTTGTTCGTTTACCTCGGCGTGAACGACGCTGTAGAGCTTGTCGAGTTGGGCCAGACGCTGTTCCACGCTGGCGCGCCACTGGTCGAGGTAGAACCGGTCGCGCGCCCCGAGATAAACGCGGGCGAGATGCCAGTCGCCGAAAAACTTGGTGATGTGCGTGACCTCGTCGGCGAGCTTCGCCACGTCCACGCGGAAGCGGCGCAGGTGGCGCAGGGTTTTGGATGCCCGGCCGAATAGCGGCAGCCGCCGGCGCTCCAGGTCATCGTAGGCCTGGTCAAGATACGCGTCCAACCGGCGATCCATCACGCGGAACTCCTCCAATTGCAGGTTCGCCAGTTCCAGCGCATACAACACGTCGTCCACGTAGCCCGTCAGATCCACCACCAGTGCCGCGTCCCAGTCAATCACCGCCAGGTCCGTGTGCTCGAAGGAACGCTGGATACGGAGTACTTCGGCCACCTGCGCCTCGCTCAGCCGGTCCGGTGCCGTCTCCGTAAGCAGCCCTGCCACCGCGCGCCGCTGTTCGCCCAGCCAGTGGTTCACGTCGTTGACGCCGGGAAGATCGGCGATGCAAAACACGGTGTAGGCTTCGGGCGGCGGTGGAAATTCTGTCCGTCCGACGAGCAAATCCCTGAGGCTGTCACAGACCTCCGCGCAATACTTCAGGGCCGCCGTGTCCAGCGTCAGCCCGTTGTCCAATTTCGGATTGTGAAAGAGTATCAGGTCGCCAAGCGTGCCGGCTTCAAACGACACCCGCAGCATCACGGTGACCACGCCCACGTCATAGACGCGAATCAGCAGGTGGACGGGCGCGCCCCGCAACCGGGCGGTCAACGGGTGTGGCTCGATGGCGAGCGGTTTGTAGAGCGGCATGTCCTTCGGCAACGTCCGGTCCATCCGGATTTCAAACGGGAAAGGTTTTTCCGACAGAATTTCCTCCACGCGCGACGTGATGATTTCGTTCGCCACGTCGAACGCGTAAAGATAGGCCACTTCACCTTTCATCCTGACGTAACATCCGCCGCCGCGCCCGGTTTGTCGAGAAACGGAATTGTTTCAGCGCGACCTGTTGCGCCGGGATTGAATGCCGATGAACGGCCCCGAGGGTGTCGGCGATGGTGGAATCTATTGCTCCGTCACCGTCCAGAATGGAGGGAGTGGTGAAGCACCTTCCTCCCGGCGGCGGCAAGCGCGGGTCGAGGCCCTGAATTCAACCTTTCCGGTGGTGCTTCGGGAGGTGATGCCGGGCGTGAGGCTTCGCGGGATGGTGTTTGGCGTGGTGTTTGACCCGGGCCGGTTTGCTCTGCGCCGCTTCGGCCGACGGCATCATCCAAGGCGAAAAAGTGAAAGCCGCCGCCGCCAGAATCAACATCAGTTTTTTCATAAATTGGCAAAGGACCATGGTTCCACCGGCGATTTTCCGGTTGGCCGGCGCCATTAGACCACAAAAACCAGAGAGGGCAACGAAGAACCAGTGGTCGGCATTGCTTTGTCAGTGTCCACAATGAGGAATCCGTCCGGTGCCGCCCGGGAAAAAACCGGGCGGTTCCAAAAGGAAATTTTCTACCAGGTTGCCGTTTCGAAGGCGCCGAGGTCGGGCGCCGTGCCATTGAACGGGTAGCCCAGATTTGCCCCCTGATCCACCAGACGTCCGGCGGGCACCGGGCGCAGGAACGGCGTTTCCGGCAGGCTGCCATCGTCACGGCGCGGCCCCATGGCCCACGTATAATCGGTGCTCAGGAAATCGTTGGTGTTCACGTCCGGCAACACCTGCCAGGTATTGGACAACTGAATGGCCGGATAGGTGGCCGTGCCGCCGATGGCAACGGCACCCAGGGCGGCATTGTTACGCACGACATGGCTGCTTTGCAGCACTCCGTAATTGGTACCCAGATGGTTAAGATTGATGGCGCCGCTGCCATTGTTCCATGCGGTGTTTTGATCCACCGTTTGGCCGGCGGCATTGTTGTTTTGGTCAACCCCCCACGCCGAGTTGCCAAAAGACAGGCAATTTACCAGCCGGTGTGGCGTGGCCGTGCCATTGCCGCCGAGCTTGAACCCGTTGCCGTTGCCGTTGAACTGCGTATTGTTCGGGTCCCAGACGTTGGTGGCGGCGCGGAACGCCCAACAGTTGGTGATCAGCACCGGCTGCGTGCCCATCCACAAATCCCAATTGTCGTCGGAATTTTCCCATGCGCGACAGCCGCTGAACACATTGCCCGGACCGAGGCTCCATTTTGCGGTGAAGCCGTCGGCGTTCCCGCCGACCGGCGGATCGTAATTGCGGACGGAATCACAATTCAGAAAGAGGTTGCTGCTGGGGGTGGCCGTGCCGCCATTGCCGCCGGTAATGTGGAACCCGGTATTGCGGGCGCCCAGGCTGACGCAAAGTTCGACTACGTTGTTGCTTCCCGAGATCACAATGGAATTGTGGCCGGCATTGGTTATGACCAGGCCGTAAAGCCGATAATAATTGCCTCTGATGGAAATAGCGTCGGTTCCCGTGCCTTCGCCGGAACAATCCAGCACCGGCGTTTCGCCGGGATAAGCCCGGATGCGAATGGGTTGGGCGGCGTTGGCCATGTTCGTCAACGAAATCTTCGAGCTCACGGCGTAGGTTCCGCCTCGCAGATACACGAGATTGCCGGCCGCCGCCAGGCCCGCCGCCTTGCCCAGCGTGGCAAACGGCGCATTCGTACTCGTCCCGGCATTGCTGTCGCTGCCGTTGGTGGCCACGTAATACTTTGCCGCCTCCGCGCCGCCTTGAATCAGTAGCACGGAGGGACGGACAAACCAGACATTGGTGCCGGGCATTTGGGTGGTGAACCGTTCCCGGATGGAGCCGGCGGGGTCGGACGGCTGGGAATTGGAGACGGTCCGCATCCACCAGGGGCGAAACCAGTTTTGCAGGTTCGCCGACAGGTACAGGTCAATCTGCGCGCCGGGCTGATGCCCTTCCCGTTCCAGAATTTCCACGACGAACGCGGCTTTCGTGCCGCCCGTGCCGCCGGCTACCGGCTGCACTGCGCCTGCAATGCCGCCGGCCGCCCGGGGATCGGTACCAAAGGCAAATTCGACCACATTCAATTCGCCATCCAGGTCGGGGTCGCTGAGCGGACCGCTCTGGGCCGGGATGTCGCTGAAGTGGGCAGTGGCCCAGTTGGT
>DATEGR010000071.1:0-2972 GCA_035279985.1 Verrucomicrobiia bacterium | reverse complement strand
CGCCGCACGATGCCCACGAGGCTTTGCATCATTTCCTGCAAATCATGCTGCACCTGATACGGTCCCTCGGCGCTGCCGCCGGTGCTCGCGCCCCGGTCAAACGGTTCCAACGCGCGCCGCGCCGCTTCCTCAATTTGCGCGTCATTGACCTGCCCGGCGCCGTGTTCCTTCGCAAATTTCGCGGCGAATTCGCCGGCGCGTTTGCCAAACACAATCAAATCGGAAAGGGAATTGCCGCCCAGCCGGTTGGCGCCGTGCAATCCAGCCGCGCACTCACCCGCTGCGAACAGGCCCGGCACACTGGACATCTGGGTGTCGCCATTCACGCGGACGCCGCCCATGGTGTAATGCGTCGTGGGGCCGATTTCCATCGGCTCTTGCGTGATGTCGAGGTCGGCCAGTTGCATGAACTGGTGATACATGCTCGGCAGCTTGCGTTTGATGTGCTCGGCGGCGTTCGGAATTTTTTCCCGGATCCACGCGATGTCGAGGAACACGCCGCCGTGCGGGCTGCCGCGGCCGGCGTTGACTTCACGCCGGATGCAGCGGGCGACGTGGTCGCGGGTAAGCAGTTCGGGTGGGCGGCGCGCGTTCCGGTCGCCCTGACAATAACGCCAGCCTTCCTCGGGATTGTCCGCGGTCTGGTTTTTGTATAGATCGGGAATGTCGTCGAACATGAACCGTTTGCCGTCCTTGTTCCGCAACACGCCGCCTTCGCCGCGCACGGCCTCGGTCACCAGCAGCCCCATCACGCTCGGCGGCCAGATCATGCCGGTCGGATGAAACTGGACGAATTCCATGTCCGCCAGTTCCGCGCCCGCGTGATACGCCAGCGATTGTCCGTCACCGGTGCCTTCCCAGGAATTGGTGGTGATCTGGTAGGCGCGCCCGATGCCGCCGGTGGCGAGCACGACGGCTTTGGCCTTGAATATCTTGAAGCGGCCCCGCTCGCGGTCGTAACCGAACGCGCCCGCGACGCGGTCGCCGTCCTTGAGCAACGTGACGATCGTGTGCTCCATGTGAACGGTGATGCCCTGATGGATGCCGTGGTCCTGCAAGGTGCGGATCAATTCCAGCCCGGTGCGGTCGCCGACGTGCACGAGGCGCGGATAGCGGTGGCCGCCGAAATTGCGCTGAAGAATCTTGCCGTCGGGCGTGCGGTCAAAAACCGCACCCCAGGCTTCGAGTTCCTTGACGCGGTCGGGCGCTTCCTTGGCGTGGAGTTCGGCCATGCGCCAGTTGTTGACGTACTGGCCGCCGCGCATGGTGTCGGAAAAATGCACGCGCCAGTTGTCGCGGTCGTCCACGTTGGCCAGCGCCGCCGCCAGCCCGCCTTCGGCCATGACGGTGTGCGCCTTGCCGAGCAGTGATTTGCAGACCAGACCGACCTTCACGCCTGCCGCCGAGGCTTCGATGGCTGCGCGCAAACCCGCGCCGCCGGCGCCGATGACGAGCACGTCGTATTCAAAAGTTTCGTAATTGGTGGCCACAGCAAAATTCCCGGTTGGGTTTAGAAGAATCGGAAGTCGTGCCAGGTGCCCAGCGAGCACAGGCGCACATAAACATCCGCGAAGCCGACCCAGAACAGGCTCATCCACGCCCAGAGCATGTGACGGCGGTTGAGGCAGCTCACGCAGGCATAACCCCTGGCACAAGCCGGCGCTTTGGAAGGCGCATCCAGAAAGCCACCGAGCAAATGCCGCAGCGAATGGCAGCCGAAGGTATAGCCACCGAGCAGAATGACGTTCACCATCAGGACGACGCTTCCGACCCCGAGGCCGAAATGTGTTGTGCCCAGCGAATCCTTGAACCACATGGCATCCCACGCGTCGCGCGCCAGAATCAAAATGAAAATTACCGCCAGATACATAAAGTAGCGGTGGACATTTTGCATGATGAGCGGAAACGAGCGCTCGCCAAGATACACCTGGCGTGGCTCGCCCACGGCGCAGTTCGGGGGATCGGCCCAGAACGCCTTGTAGTACGCACCGCGATAATAGTAACAGGTGAGCCGGAACCCCGCCGGCGCCCAGAGCACCAGCAGGGCGGGGGAGAACAACAGCCACGCCGGCCACCAGGCAGGTTTCGGTCCAAACCAGCTGTGGGGCGAGTTGCCGAAAATTTCCGGCGAGTAAAACGGCGAGATGTAGTTTGCGCCATTCGCGCCATACCAGTAATGCGCGCCTTGAAAAGCCGCCCAGGTTGAATAAACGACGAAAATCGAAAGGCCGATGAATACTGCCACCGGTTGCAGCCACCACGCATCCGGGCGGGTCGTTTCTCCAAAACGACGCTGAGGCATCGAAACATCTGCGTAAGCCATAAAGGTGAACTTTAGCGAATTTGTCTTCGACCGGTCAATAGAAGGTAAGCAAATATAAGGGCTGCTTCGTATTAACTGTGCGTAAACTTATCCGGGCAGCAGGACGGGCGGCGGGCTCGTCCATTCGTTCAGGCCGCGTTCCGCGCGGCCTGCCGGCGAAAGCCCCAGTAATTCGAGCGCCTCGCCGACGAGGTAGAGTGACCCGGTGATAATCACGAACCCGTCGCCGGCCGATTTGTCCAGCGCGTCAGCCAGACTGTTGCCGGCTACAATTTCAGCCGAGGGATTCATTTTGCGGCATGCCTCCGCCAACTCAGCCGGATTGGCCGAACGTTCGCTCGCCACCGGCACGGTGTGGATGCGCACCGCCTGCGACGCCAGCGTTTCACAGATGTGCCGCCAATCCTTGTCCTGCAGCACGCCGAGAATGAGCGTCGGCTTTTCCGCCGGGAAAATTTTCTTCAACGTCTCGCCCAGGGTTCTGGCGCCGGCGGGGTTGTGCGCGCCGTCCAGCAGGATTTTCCGGCCGGATCCGCGCGTGATCAACTGCAACCGCCCCGGCCAAATCACGTTGGCCAGGCCGGCATGGATATTTTCTCCGGCGACCGGGATTTGCTCCTGCAAAATTTCGACCGCGGCCAGCGCGAGG
>DATEGR010000070.1:0-2836 GCA_035279985.1 Verrucomicrobiia bacterium | reverse complement strand
CCAATTTGGGCAGTTTTACGCCCAAGACCACCACAGATTTGTTATTGGGGCGGCGGATTGATGCCGGGAGTGGTTATTATTATTCGGGTATCTTGGATGAAATCAGCCTGTACAGCCGGGCATTGTCGTCGAACGAGATTAATGCCATTTACATTGCCGGTAGTGGCGGCAAGTGTCTTACTCCCATGGGGCCGGTCATTACCACTCAGCCGACCAATCAGACGGTGGTGGTGGGCCGGACGGCAACATTCTCTGTGAGTGCCAATGGAACGGCACCGTTGAGTTATCAATGGCTCTTTAACACAACGAACATAGTGGGTGCCACCAATGCTTCATTGGCGTTGAACAATACACAGTTGACCAATGCGGGTACTTATGCGGTAGTGGTGAGCAATCTGGCCGGCTCGGCCCGCAGTTCCAATGCCACACTGACGGTGTTGGCACCTGTCACAATCATTACGCAACCTACAAACCAAACCGTTTACGTTGGAAGCACAGCGAGTTTTGGTGTAAACGCCTCCGGCGCGTTGCCGTTCGGCTACCAATGGAACTTCAATCAGACCAACATTGCCAATGCGACCAACGCGACCCTGGTGCTGACCAATGCGCAGTTAAATCAGGCAGGTAATTACGCGGTGTTGGTGACCAATGTTGTCAATTCCATCCTCAGTTCCAACGCAGTGCTGACGGTCAATCCTCCTCCGGTGCTGGGGGTGACGCAATCGGGCGGGTTCGTATTAATGTTTTGGCCAGTGAGCGCACCGGGCTTTGTACTGGAAACCTCTTCCAGCCTGTCGCCAGCCAACTGGTCTCCTGTGCCCAATCCGCCCATTCAAATTGGCGGTGAATATCTACAGTCGATCCAGATGACCGGGACAAATCAATTCTATCGCTTGCAACATTCCGGCCAATAAACAAAAGCGAGTCGATTCATGCCTGCATGGTAAATGTCTATTTTCTAGGTGCCGCCGCCGTTCAGATTTTATCAATTTTCACGCCGGACTTGAGCAAAAGTTTTACATCCCTCCAACGCCCGAAACCAAAGCGAAAGAAATGCCGCAGCATCCACCAGTCCCCATGTAAACGAAACAGGTGATTTTTTCTTCGTTGTTCTAAAATATGCCGCCGCAACCGCCAGCAATCTGTCATCGGTTTGAGCAGTGCTCGGCGGAAAAACGAAAATCGCCGTGCGAGAAATGAACCAACGACCGCTTCGGTGGCAATAAGTACGGTCTGGCTTAACGCGAGTACAAGGAGTAGAAACTCTGCATTCTTGAAAATAACCAAAAGCTGGTTGCGGTTTGCATAGAAGCGCTTTGTTTCGTTAGTCCGGTTTTCCGCACTACGGTCACCGGATGATGCGCCTTGATGATGAATGCGTGCGGAAGGAATTAATTGAATTGATTCGCCTGCCATCCAGACGCGCCACGACAGGTCCATTTCCTCGTTATAAAGAAAAAATTCTTCATCAAACCCTCCGAGTTTTTGGAAAAGCCCATGGCTGATGAAAAAGAAGGTTCCAGCTGCAAAGAGGTGATTGAAATTCTCACCGGGCTGCACCGGAATCAGACAGCCAAAGAGGTCGAAGCCCGACGCACCGACCATCTGCACGGTGTCGCTGTCGTAATCCAACACACGTGGGCAGGCTACTGTTGCTCCGCCGTTTTTGGCGTGTCGAACAAGTTCTTCCAGACAATCAGGTTCCAGCCAGACATCGGGATTCAGAAAGAAAAGATATTTGCCACGGGCAATTTTTGCGCCGCGGTTGCTGCCGCCCCCAAAGCCATAATTACCGCCGGTCTGGAGAAAGACCCCGTTCGGCCAGGCAGCCATTTCTTTTTCACAAATTTCTGCCGAACCATCTTTGGACGTATTATCCACCATGATAACCTCGGTGCGGTCAAAAATCGTTTGCGCGCGCAGCGATGGGAAAAAACGTTCAAGCCATTTTTTGCAGTTGTAATTCACCACCACAACGCTGACGAGGAAGGGCTGATTCGTTGTGCCGGGAGAACTCATTGTCGTTTTGATGACTTTCCCGTCTGATTATTGTGCAGGAAATCCAACAATTTTTGGCATTGGAATTGGAACGATAAACCGCCCCCCCCGCTTTTGATAATCCGTTTCGCGCCCGATGATTTCCGGTGCGAAATTCCACGCCAGTAACAATGCAAAGTCCGGCTGTTCCTGGAGCAAGGTTTCCGGCGGACGAATTGGCAGCCACGAGCCAGGCGCGACTTTATTCTGTTTAAACGGGGTATTATCAATGACGTAGTCCATTTCCTTTATCCCCAGGCCGCAGGTGTTGAGCAGGGTGTTGCCCTTTGCGGACGCTCCATAGCCGATGATGCGTTTGCCTTGCGACTTGAGTTTGCGGATGAGGGCTGGCAGTTCGGTCCGGATGTGATCGACCCTTTCGGTAAACTTCTTCCAGGTGGTTGGTTCAGCCAGCCTCATACGGCGTTCCCCTTCCAGGGCCTTCGCGACACTTTCGTGCACGGCAACTTTCGACGAGCGGTGACGCAGATGAAATAGAATCGAACCGCCATGAATCTGGTAATGGTCAATCCGGAACAGGGAAAACGGCGAATCCTTGACCAGCGCTTCGAGCGCGCGAACCGGGATGTAAGACAAATGTTCGTGGTAAATGGTGTCGTATTCCGTACGCTCAAAGAAATCAACGAGATAGGGCACTTCGAAGGCAATCAGCGTTTCCTGGTGTGAAACGGCCTCCAGTCCGGCGAGCAAATCGCGCAGATCGTCGATGTGCGCAAAAACGTGCCGGCCCAAGATCAAATCCGCCGCACCCCACTCCGCCTTTATTTTTTTGGCGCTG
>DATEGR010000069.1:0-6214 GCA_035279985.1 Verrucomicrobiia bacterium | reverse complement strand
AATGCCGGGAGTACCGTTCGTTAAGCTGGATGTGTAGTAGTAATCTTTGAACGAAGTTGGCAGCGAGGCCAGTTGGCTCCAAGTGCAAAGGCGAACAGCCTCGGTCTTCTGCGCCAGGATTTGTGTGGCTCGCAGGTCTTGACGGGCTGTGTCCAAGATGTTGAGGCCGGAACCAAGGCAAGCGAAGAATGCAGCCAGCGCTACTCCCAACAATCCTACAGCCAACACGGCCTCCACCAGGGTAAATGCCGCAATTGCCCTTTGCCTGCGGGTTTGTTTGGAAAAGGTTGTCACGCTTAAAGTGGAATAGTCATTTGTATCCTGAACAGCAAAGGACATACCATTATTTGGCGCCCTGTCGGCAATGAGGGTCTGAGCAAGTGAGAGAGGTGGCTGGTCACGAGACTGTCCCGGAAATGGACAACTTGTCTTGGGGGATTCGCAGCGGCAAAACGACTTAACCTGCGGGTTCAAAATGCAAGCGGGTTCGGTGGCGATGCTTTGACGAAACTTATTTCCCGCAGGTAGATCGGCGCCAGTTTGTCACCCCTCACAAAATCTTCCCGTCCGACGGCAAGCCGTCCCAGGGTCATGGCTGACGGGAACAAGCTTCTTCCCTTTGACAGCCAGCGAGTCACTTCCGGCCCGACCCAGATTCCGCCGGCACTGGCCTGCGATTGCATTTCGGCCAGAGGCACAATCCGCAATGGCTGGATTTCCTTCCAACCCCCCGGGGAAATTTCATACGACGCCAGATAAAATTCGTTTCGCTGCGCGTCAATCACCACCTGCACCCGGCCGAACATTTTCTCCGCCTGCGCCTGGGCCACCAGGCCTTCGGCGCTGCTGATGCCCAGCAATTTCACGCCGCGCGCCAGTTGCCAGCCCTGGGCCATCGCGAGGGCAACGCGGATGCCGGTGTAGGAGCCGGGCCCGAGCCCGACGACGATGACCTCAATTTGTTCGCGGGTTAGCTCCGCCCCCGCCAGGGCCTTTCCGATCAGGCTGAACGCATTGGTTCCGCCCGTGCCGGTTTCGATGGCCTCCGCCATTCTGGCGGGAGGACGGGGTATTGCCGGTGCCCCATCGTTTTCGGGCAATGGCGAAACGCCGCCTTGCTTCAAATCAAGCACCGCCGCGCTGCGTCGGGCCGACGAAAATTCAAGCGCCAGGACCGTCATAAACAATTTTTCGTTCCGTCTCGCCGATGATTTCAATTTGCACCTTTTTCAAATCGCAAACCGCAAATCGCAAATTGTAAATTCGCTCGGCCCATTCAATGACCGCCACGCCGTCCGGCTGCAAAAATTGCTCCAGCCCCGCGGCGACGATTTGCCCGGGCGTTTCCAGCCGGTACAAGTCCAGGTGAAACAAACGCAGCCGGCCGCCGTCATATTCATTCACCAGGGTAAACGTCGGCGAGTGCACTCGCGCCGTGGCGCCCAGCCCGCCCGCAATGCCCTTCACCAGTTCTGTTTTGCCTGCGCCCAAATCACCGCACAAGGCAATGACGAGTCCGCGCTCCGCCGCGCGTCCCCACGATTCGCCGAGCGATTGGGTTTGCGCCGGGCTATGCGAAATGAACGTAGCCATGGGCGTTCAGTTTTTGCGCGCCGGATTTATCGCGGAGTGTGATGCCTTCGCCGGCGACCGTTTTCCCGATGCAGCTTAATTTCAATTTGGGAAAATGTTTTTTCCAGGCGTCGGCCAGTTTCACCGCGTCGCCGGCCGCCACCGTGAACAATAATTCAAAATCCTCGCCCTCGGACAAGGCGGCGACCAACGGCGTTTTCCCGAACGGATTTTTGCGCGCGTTTTCCTTCGCCGCCCGGCTGAGGGGAACGGCGGTTTTCAAAAGTTCCGCGCCGACCCCGCTGGCCTTCAAAATATGGCCCAAATCACCGGCCAGTCCGTCGCTCAAATCAATCATCGCATGGACCGGAAAATGTTCCGTCAGCCAGCGCGCCTCGGCCAGCCGCGGTTCAAAATCAAGATGCCGGCCGGCGGAGGAACCGCCGAGTTCGCCGGTCACAAAAATTGCATCGCCGGCTTTCGCTCCCGAACGGAGGATTTGTTTTCCCCGGCGGACGGTCCCCAGCAGGGCGACGGAAATAAAAATGCGTTCCGGGTTCGAAGTTGTTTCGCCGCCAACGACAGCCACGCCGTTTTTTTTGGCGAGGGCGTTCAGCCCGTCATAAATTTTTTCAACCGTTTCCGGCTTGAAATCTTCCGGCAATCCAACGGTCACTACCGCCGCGGCCGGCGTTCCGGCCATGGCCGCGATGTCGCTCAGGCAGCGCGCGAGCGCCTTGCGCCCGATTTTTTCCGGCGGCGTGTCCTTTTCAAAATGAATGCCTTCCACCACCGCGTCGGTTTTGAACAGAAACAATTTGTCCGGCAGGCCGAAGTCCAGCACGGCGCAATCGTCCCCCGCGCCGGTTACGACCGTCTGGTTGGCGGGCAGCGCTTTTGTCAACCTGGCGATGAGTTCAAATTCATTCATGACCGGCCTGATCCAATTTCGTTTTGAAAGAGACAGAGCAGGATAAAATTCACGGCGTTAAAGAGCGCATGGGCTGTGATCGGCGCGAGCAAACTGTCGGTCTTTTCGTAGAGCCAGGTCAATACCAGCGCCAGCAGGAACAGTGGCACAAACGCCTCCGCATCCCAGTGAATCAGGGCGAACAGGAAGCTGACACCGAACCACGCCGTTCGCGGCCAGCCCGCTTGCTTGATGAACGGATATAACAAGCCGCGAAAAATAAATTCCTCGGCCACCGGCGCGATCGCCACGGTGAACACACCCAGATAAACGCGCAGCCACCATCCCTGGGCACTGGTCAGCACGGTGACTGCGGTCTCGGGTTCGGGCGGCCAGCCCATTCGGGTGAGCGCAGCCACCGCCGCGCTTTGCAGCAGCCAGGCCACGGGTAAAAAACCCATCACAACCGGTACGGCGGGAAACCAGGCCCGGTGCAATTCCGCCCGGCGCAAACCGAATGCGTCGCACCAATTCACGCGATGCAGCCGCAAGAAAATGAAAATCAATCCCCACGTCATGCCCTGGAAAGCCAGGGTGCCGAGCAACACCGCGCCGGAACCAGCCGGCGGTTGAAACGCGGCCAACCCGGCCTTTTGCAGCACGCCGATGATGGTCAATCCCAGACAAAGGCTGACCAGTTGCGCGGTGCAAAACCAGATGACCGTTTCCCATCGCCAGGGTTTGGCCGATAGCATGTCGCCAGCCTAATGCAATCGCGCGGTACTGACGACGCAAAATTAGCCGCGCTTTCATTTTGCGGCCGTTCCGTTCACGCCGTATCCTTCGTCTGATGGCTGTCGAGCGTCCCAACCGGCTGGCCCGCGAGAAATCGCCTTACCTGCTCCAGCACGCCCGCAATCCGGTGGACTGGTACGCGTGGCGCGATGAGGCTTTTGGGCGGGCTCGCGCGGAAGACAAGCCGATCTTTCTCAGCATCGGCTACTCCACCTGCCACTGGTGCCACGTCATGGAACGCGAATCGTTTGAGGACGAAACCGTTGCCAGATTTCTCAACGACCATTTCGTCAGCATCAAGGTGGACCGCGAGGAACGCCCTGACGTGGACAAGATTTACATGACCTTTGTCCAGGCGACGACCGGCGGTGGCGGCTGGCCGATGAGCGTTTTTTTGACGCCGGATTTAAAGCCGTTTTTCGGCGGCACTTATTTCCCGCCGGATGGCAGTCACGGCCGGCCCGGTTTTCTGCAATTGCTCCGGCAAATCACCGGGCTCTGGGGCGAACATCGCAGTGAACTCACGGATTCCGCCGCCGAAATTCATGCCCGGCTCGCGGCGGCGACCGCCGGTTCCGCCGGGTCCAATCTTTTGCTGACCGCCGACGTGTTGCGCCACGCGGCCACGGTTTTCAAGGCG
This sequence comes from Verrucomicrobiia bacterium, assembly GCA_035279985.1. Taxonomy (GTDB): domain Bacteria; phylum Verrucomicrobiota; class Verrucomicrobiia; order Limisphaerales; family UBA11358; genus UBA11358. The sequence goes on along the minus strand of DATEGR010000069.1, from coordinate 2,297 downwards.
GTTTACGATGCCCGCCACGGCGGATTCGGCGGCGCGCCGAAGTTTCCCCAACCGAGCGTTCCGTTGCTTTTGCTGCGTTGTGCCAGACGTTTTCACGATGCGGAGGCGGTCCGGATGGTTCTGCATACTTGCGAGCGCATGGCCGCCGGCGGCATTCACGATCAACTCGGTGGCGGATTCGCGCGCTATGCGGTGGATGCCGAATGGCTCGTGCCGCATTTCGAAAAAATGCTCTACGACAACGCGCAACTTGCCCAGCTTTACCTCGACGCACACCTGGTTTCCCAATCCCAAACGCCCGATACCGGAGCCGATACCCCGTTCGCCGGCGTCGTTCGCGACATTCTCGATTACGTTCTTCAGGATATGACGCATCCCGATGGCGGCTTCTACTCCGCCGAAGACGCCGACAGTGAAGGTCACGAAGGAAAATTTTATTGCTGGACGAAGGAGGAACTATCGAAGCTGCTGACCGCTGAGGAATTCAAGGTGGCCGTCCGCTGCTTCGGCATCACGGATAATGGAAATTTTATTGACCACAGTCATCCGCACCCGTTGCCGGGGCAAAACGTGTTGAGGGTGGCAACTCCAATCGACGGGGACGCGCGGCCGCGCGTCCAGGCCGTCCGTCCGGTCGGCCCTGATGATTCAGAATTGTTCGCTTCCGCCAAACAGAAAATGTCCGACGCCCGGAGTCGGCGCGTCCGTCCGCAGCTGGACGATAAAATTCTTGCGTCGTGGAACGGGCTGATGCTCGGCGCCATGGCACGCGCTTATGCCGTGCTGGGCGAGGACAAATACCGCGTGGCGGCGGAGAAAAACCTGGCATTCATCCGGGAAAAATTGTGGGACGAAAAATCGAAAACGCTGTTTCATCGCTGGCGAGATGGTGAACGCGACAACGTGCAATTACTTGGAGGTTATGCTTTTTTGCTGGCCGGCGTCATCGAACTTTATGAGGCCACGCTGGCATCAAAACATCTGGATTTTGCCATGGCCCTCGCTGAAACGATGATTGTGAAATTTTACGACGCAGGAAACGGCGGTTTCTGGCAAAGCGCCGCCGACGCGACGGATTTGATTCTCCGCGTGAAGGACGATTATGACGGCGCCGAGCCGTCCGGCAATTCCGCGGCCACGCTGGCGTTGCTGAACCTGGCCGCCCTTACCGGCCGCGATGATTTGCGGAGCCCTGCTGAAACCACGCTGCGATTATTTGCGCACCGGCTGCAAAATTTTCCACAGGCCATGCCCTTCCTGCTGCACGCGGTGGATTTCTGGCTCGAAGAACCCCGGCGCGTTGTTATCGCCGGAGATGCGAACTCCGCACTTTTCCAGGAATTGTTGCATACCGCTCACTCGGTCTATCAGCCGAATAAAATTGTTTTGGGGAATTCGGGCGCGGTTGAGGAATTTGCGCGAACCCTCCCCGCCCGGGACGGCGCGGTCGCTTACCTTTGTACCGGCAATACATGCCAGCCGCCAACGAGCCAGCCGGAGGAACTGCGCCGGCTCCTGCGTTGACCTTTGGAATTGGATGGGGGCTGAACGGTTTTGAGACAGTTTTTCGAGCCGCGATTTCCGATTCGTCCACAAATTCTCACGGAAAACTTCGCCGGCAAATTTTGGGGGGGGAACGGCATGAAATCTGCGCCGAAGAGGGTGTCACGAGACGTAAATCTATGAAGTTCTGTTTTGAGGTCGGCGAATTGGAGAAACACCATGTCGAATTTAATTTCAACCAGCTCTACGGCACCCTCCTTATCCGCGTGGACAACAAACCCGTTCGCCGCGCCACCCGCCTGTTAAACGAACCCATCCAGGAAGTTTTCGACTTTGTGGTTGGCAACGTGGAACGATGGCCGGTGCGGATCGAAAAGCGGCGCAAACCGTTGTTCGGTTCCCGCAACGTTCTTTACGTAAACCATCGCCTGATGCGGGTGGTCGAGGGATTCTAGTCGTCGCCGGGTTCGTGCGGCGCGTCTTTGTGGCTGCGTGGCGCCTGGATTCTTCGCAGTGCCCGGCGCAACGATTCAATTTCACGCTCGTCGGCGGATTTCTGGCGGTCCGCCCGCTCGACCAGTTCCTGCACCTCTTCCATCTGCTCCAAAGCCTGTTCGAGGGATTCGACGATCTGCCGTACTTCGTCAACCGCCCGGCTGATGGCAGTAGAATCCTGCCGGGCCGCAGCGGCGGCGGACGTCTCCGGTGGGGGCGCGGTCATTTCCTCGACCGGTGCGCCGGCGGGCTGATCCGTGGGTGCGGTTTGGGGGACTTGGCGCGGACCCCGCCCGTGG
>DATEGR010000068.1:0-13093 GCA_035279985.1 Verrucomicrobiia bacterium | reverse complement strand
GACGGATTTTGTGGCGCACAACAAATGGTTCTTCGGCAAGGGCGACCGGCCTCAGTTCGACCGCTGGACGTATTGGGAAAAATTCGATTACTTCGCCGTGTTCTGGGGTGTGGCCATCATCGGCGCATCCGGATTGACCATGTGGTTCCCGGAATTTTTCACGCGGTTCCTGCCGGGCTGGATCATCAACATCGCGCTCATCCTGCACTCGGACGAGGCACTGCTGGCGGCGGGCTTCATTTTCTCAATCCATTTCTTTAATACCCATTTCCGCATCGAGAAATTCCCGATGGACACGGTCATCTTCTCCGGCCGCGTTTCCAAGACCGAGATGTTGCACGAGCGCAAACGCTGGTATGACCGGCTGGTGGCGGAAGGCAAACTGGACGACCACCGCGTCAAGGATGAATGGGAACGTTGGAAGAACATCGCGCGCTCCTTCGGCTATTTCTTCTTCGGCCTCGGCATCCTCCTGCTGATTCTGATCATCTACGCCATGGCCACGCGTCTGACGCATTGACGGCGTGAAAAATCCGTCCCCGGTATCGCCAAAAAAGGCGCAACAAATGCCAAGCCGCGTAGAGCGGTTTTGCCCGGGCCCGCGGATTTTTATAGAGTGGGCAAGGTTGTACGAACGCTAAAGATCGCCTTGACCGGGTGCTGGCTGGTTCTCGCCGCCGGGGCCGCGGCGGCGCCGGCGATGTCGAATAACGATTGCCTGGTTTGCCATGCTGACGACACGCTGACGGCCACCAATGCCGCCGGTCGGGCAATCTCATTGTTCGTGGATGAAGCCAAATTTGCGGCGTCCGTCCACAAAACGAATTCCTGTGTCAGTTGCCATGCCGACATTACCGCCGGGCATCCCGATGACCACCGGCCCGTGGCGGCGGTGAATTGTGCGCGGTGTCATGAGGAGCAGGGCGAGAGTTACGGTGCCAGTGTTCACGGCCTGGCGCGCAAGGCTGGCCACGGAGACGCCGCCGCTTGCGTGGATTGCCATGGCTCGCACGATATCCTGCCGCCGACATCACCCGCGTCCCCGCTCCACTTTGTGCAGCAGGCCCAAACGTGCGGCCGCTGTCACGCGCGGGAAGCGCGCGACGTGGCGAACAGCGTTCACGGCCAGGCCATGGCCACCGGCCAGCGCGACGCGCCCACCTGTACCGATTGCCATTCGGAACATAAAATCGAAGCGCTGAAAAACGGGACGCCGCTGGAAATCTCTGGAGTTTGCAGCCGCTGCCACGCCTCGGTTTATCTCGACCAGAAATATAATCTTCCGGACGACCGGGTAAAAACCTATCTGGAAAGTTATCACGGATTGGCCGCGCAAAACGGCTCGACCGTGGTCGCCAACTGCGCCAGTTGCCACGGTTACCACCTGATCCTGCCGTCTTCGGACCCGGACTCGAGCATCAACACCAACCATCTGGTGGCCACGTGCGGGAGCTGCCATCCCGGCGCGGATAAAATGTTCGTGAGCGGTAAAATTCACTCGGACTTGTCGGCGACGCCTGAAAGATGGGATTGGGCGGGCAAAATCAACTGGTGGGTGCGGCGGATTTATCTGGCACTGATTTTCGTCGTGGTCGGCGCGATGTTCGTCCACAACGCGCTGCTGTTTCATAAAAAAGTTGCGGCGCACCTGCGTGCCAGCGGGCGGCCTGTGCTGCGCATGGGATTGTCGCACCGCTGGCAGCATGCGGTGCTGGCGCTGAGTTTCATCACGCTGGCCGTGACCGGGTTCGCCCTGAAATTCCCCGATTCCGGGCTGGCGAGCATGCTCGGTTCCAGCGAGCCGGTCCGCCGCTGGATTCATCGTATCGCTGGAATTGTGCTGTTGCTGACGGGACTTTATCATCTCATCCATATTTTGATGAGCCGGGAAGGCCGGCGATTGGTCAGGGATTTATTACCCACAAAAAAGGATTTTGCCGATTTGCGGTGCATGGTGCGATATCTCACCGGCTTGACTGACGAAAAACCGAAAGTCGGCCGGTTCGGTTATGCCGAGAAACTGGAATACTGGGCTGTTCTATGGGGGACCATCATCATGGGGGTCACCGGGCTGATGATCTGGTTCAAGCTGGATGTGACGCGGTTCCTGCCGCGCTGGATCGTGGATGTGGCGCTGACGATTCATTACTACGAGGCGGTGCTGGCGTGCCTGGCCATTGTCGTCTGGCACTTCTATCACGTGATCTTTGATCCCGATATTTATCCGCTGAACACGGCGTGTTGGAACGGCCGCGTGTCCGAGGAATGGCAGAAGCACGAACATCCATTGGATGAACGGACACTCCAGCTTACGCCGACCAGCCCGAATTCCGGGTCTGCCGAGTCCAGGGAAAAGCCAATGCCACCGCCAACTTCTCCCGGCGTATCCGACACGGCAGGATAAATTACAATTGATTTACGGTTTCCTTCAGGCGTTGCCCGCCCGAATTTTGCAGATGGGTTGCTGTACAAAAAATTCTCCTGGTGCAAAATCCGGTTTGAAACTTCAACGGGAGTAACCAGGCCCGCCGCCTTGCAACCAGATGTAACCAAGGAATCCACCAATGATGGTCAAATCCGCCACGACCGCTACCGGCGTCAAAGCAATCCGGTCAACCCGCCCCCAGCCGTCGTTATACACCGGCAAATCATGGTTCGTTTTCTGTTCGCCGGCATAAACTGTGAAGGACTGTGTGTTGGTTGAGATAACGGCGTAAATGGGTTGCGGGAAATTCGCGCCTGATTCCGGCGGGGTTTGGGATACTGGTACCGGCGACAGTTTGTGTGACCAACGAGCGCTGACAAAGTGCGGCTTGCGCCCCTGCTCGACGCGTTTTTCGTTTCGATTCAAAAAATAGGCCCGGGTGCGGGTTGAATCGTGTCGTTCCGAGTATTCTTCGTAAATAACCAGAAAATCGTTCTGCTGGCTGGCGTCGAACAGTTGCAGCCTGGAGTTGTCGGCGGGTTCGTTCCAGGCATCCAGTTGGGCTTTGTTCCAAAGTGCGTCCGTTGCGCATCCGCCTGTCAAAAGCAGCAGCCACAGCCCCATCGTCCACCACTGTGCTCGCATGATGAAATCATGCGGCGGACGATTCAAGTTACAAGCGAAATGTTCTAATGCCCCAAATACTCGCGCGGGTCCACAAGCTTGCCGGCAATCGCGCTCGGGTTCACTGGCTCAACCTTCAGGATTACCCAGTAATTCCTGCAAACGCGCTTGAAGCGCGCCGGACATCCGCTCCAGCCAACTCGCGTCCACCAAGCCCACGTCGATCAAATCGCGTAGATGCACGCGGTCTTTGTCGCGGAAGGAAGTGAGTTTCATCCGCACCAACGCGTCGAGTGAAAGGAGACGAAACGTTTCGGTTTCCTCGGATTCGGAAACATCCGGCGCGGGCGCGGCGTAATCCGGTCGAACTTTTTCGGCGGCAAAAACGACGTGAACCGCATCGCGTGCTTTTGCATCCGGTCCGTCGAGAAACATGTCCATGCCCGCTGCGTGGCGATGAACAAAACCATTACGTTCGAGGGCTGCGCGCGGCGGAAAGATCGGCGCGGCGCAACACGATGTCCACGTCCTGCGTGTTGCGCACCGCCGCCTCGTCCACGCGCGAAACCCACGCGGCCACGGCGTTACCGTCCGCGACGGCGTAAGGAACTTTCGCCTGTTCCAATACGCGAACCGCGCGGAGCAATCGTTGACGGACTTTTTCAACCGCGTTGCTCATGCGTTCCCAGGAAACTTCGGCGTAAGTGGCGATGGCCATAATTTCATTTGCTCAATTCCCCAGATACTCGCGCGGATCCACAATCTTGCCGGCAATCGCGCTCGCGGCCACCGTCATCGGTGAGGCGAGGAACACCTGTGATTCCTTGTCGCCCATGCGGCCGGGGAAATTCCGGTTCGTCGCGCTGATGCACTTGATGCCGGGCTTGTTGATGCGGCCAAAGGTGTCGACCGGCCCGCCGAGGCACGCGGCGCAACCGGCGTTCTCGGTCATCTGCACGCCGGCGCTCACGAGGATGTCCCAGACGGTCTGTTTGCCCCAGTAAGTCGTCTGCAATTCGCGCACAATCTCCGGCGTCGCGGGCACGCCAAACGTGTCAATGGCCACGTGATGCCCGCGCAGCACGCGCGCGAACTCCACGAAATCGCTCGTCTTGCCGCCGGTGCAGGAGCCGACGTAGGCGCGGTCCAGTTTGATGTGCCCCATCTCCTTCGCCTTTTTACGCTGGCCCGGATCGGGATGGCACGCCACCGTCGGTTCGAGTTTGTCGAGGTTCACAACCAGTTCGTACACGAATTTCTGGTCCTGATCCGGCTCCACCGGCGTGTAACTGGATTTCGTGCCGTTCAATTTCACGCGTGCGTCCACGTATTCCTGCGTGCGCGAATCGAATTCAAAAATCCCGTTCTTGCCGCCCGCTTCAATGGCCATGTTCGCGATGGTCATGCGGTCGTCAATCGAGAGTGATGCCGCGCCGGGGCCGTCGAACTGCATCGCGCGATACGTCGCGCCGTCAAAACCGATCTCGCCGATGCAATGGAGGATCACGTCCTTGGCCATCACGCCCGGTTGCAACTTGCCTTCAAGCCGGAAATGCATGGTCTCGGGAACCTTGATGAGCAATTTGCCGGTGCCCATGACGAAGCCGGCGTCCGTGTTGCCGATGCCGGTGGCGAACTGGTTGAACGCGCCCGCCATGCACGTGTGCGAGTCCGTGCCAAACAAAATTTCACCGGGCCGCGTGTGACCTTTTTGCGGCAACGCGGTATGACAGACACCTGCGTATTGCGAGCCGTATTGCCGCTTGAGATGGCCTTTGCTCGTGTCGAAATGCCAGTGGCCGTTCGGGTCGTCGATCACGTCGTAGAAATACGCAATGTCCTGTTCCTTCACGAAATCGCGCAGGATGTCCACGTTGCGGTTGGACTTGGAATCGGCGGTGAAAATGTAGTGGTCGGGGATGATGACGATCCGGGTTTTGTCCCAGACCCTGGCGTCCTTGCCGAACTCGCGCTTGAACACGCCGATGGTGCCCGGACCGCAAACGTCGTGCGTCATGAGCACGTCGGCGTTCACCCAGATATTGTCGCCCGCCTGAACTTTTGCTTTTCCGGCCGCCCGGGCGAGGATTTTTTCGGTCAAAGTCATAGGCTCACATCATAGCTGATGCCGCAGGCAAGTTCAACTGCGGCTTTGGTAAAGTGCCACCAGCGCGGCGCCGATGGCCTGCGATAATTCGCCCAGCACCGCCGGGATGATTTTGAGCGTGTTCCGCTGGACCGGCCAGAGATACGGAAGGGCGGTCTCGCGAACGAGGTGCAGATAGCGCTCGCGGAATTCCGGCGTGGTCGCTTCGTGGTCCATCAGCCCGCCGCCAATAATGACGACGCCCGGATCGAGCAACGTCACGAGGTTCGCCACGTGGAAACCCAGCGCATGCGCCTGGAAATCAAAAATCTCCAGCGCCAGCGCGTCGCCTTTTTGCGCGCGGCTGCGCAGGGACAAAACTTTTTCCTTCACCGGCGCAGTGGATTGGGCGAGCTCATGGTCGGGAAATCTTTTCAATTTTTCCGCCAGCAGATACGGCAGACCGGAGATGGTGGTATAGGCTTCAATGCAGCCCCAATTTCTCCCGCAACCGCATGGGAATGGCGGGCCGCCGAGACCGAACAGATGCAGCGGCGCGGCCACGTGCGCGCTTTCCATCGCGGTCAGCGTCTGGCCGATGAGCGGCAGGCCGTTCTCATCCACATACGCGCTGCCCAGGCCGGAGCCGGGCATCAGCATCAGCACCGACAGCTTGCGATCACCCCGCGCAAGCCGCGCCTCGGCCACGCCGCCGCAGTGGCCGTCATTGCTGACGGTTAATTTCACGGGGTGCCCGGCCTGCCGGGCCAGCGCCGCGTTGTATTCCTGGTGGACGTTCCAGCCCGCGAAACCCGCCGGAAAATTGGCGGACTTGCCCAGCACGCCGTAACGTTCGTAGGGGCCGGGGATGGCGAGACCGACGCCCACGATTTGCGGCCATTGCAGGCGGTTCTGCGCGAGAAATTCGCTAATGCCCGAAACCCAGGCGGTGATGACGGCGTCACGACCGTTCTGCGAATTGGTCGGGCGCTGGAGCACCTGAATGCTGACCGGTTCGCCATTGTCCCGGACAGCGGCGAATTTGGAAGTGGTTGCGCCGCTGTCCGTGCCGATGAAAATTGTTTCGCTCATGATTTCCGCCTCAAATTGCGGACAGCCCCGGCAAAGGCAAGAATTATTCGCCTTTTGTCATTCAACCCGTTTAACTTTGCGGCCCGTGACTCCGTCCGAGACATTTTCAAACTTGCTCCGCAGGGGCGCGCCATTGCTCGTGATGGCGCCGATGCAGGACGTGACCACGCTCAGCTTCATGCGCGTCATCGCGCGTTACGGCGGGCCGGATGCGTATTGGACGGAATACTTCCGCGTCCACGGCGATTCGCGCCCCGAAAAATGGATCCTCCAGTCCATCACCGAAAATCCCACTGGAAAACCTGTGGTCGCTCAGCTCATTGGCAACGACGTCCCCGCGCTCGTCCGGACGGCAAAAGAGCTGCAAAAATATCCGGTCGCAGCGATTGAGTTGAATCTCGGTTGTCCCGCGCCCATCGTTTATCGCAAATGCGCTGGCGGCGGATTGTTGCGTGAACCGGCACGCATGGACGCCATCCTCGGCGCCTTGCGCGATGCGGTAACGGTTCCGTTCACCGTCAAAACCCGCATCGGTTTCGAATCACCTGCCGAATTCGACGAGTTGCTGCCGCTTTTCGCGAAGCATCCGATTGATTTGCTCACCATCCATGCGCGCACGGTGAAGCAGATGTATCGACCCGGCGTGCGCTACGATTTGATTGCGCGGGCAGTGCGTGAATTGAGATGTCCGGTGCTCGCCAACGGCAACGTCCACAGCGCAGCGCAGGCGATACAACTGCTCGCGGAAACCAGTGCGCGCGGTTTGATGATTGGCCGTGGCGCCATTCGTAATCCGTGGTTGTTCGATCAGATTCGCGCTGAACTGCGCGGTGAAAAAATCAAATTGCCAACGGGCTGCGACGTGCTGGCTTACATCCGCGAATTATGGGACCACGAAATCACGCCGGATGTGAAGGAATTGGCGCAAGTGCAGCGGATGAAGAAATTCATGAACTTTATCGGTGAAGGCATCGGTGAGAAGTTCCTGTTCGAGATCCGTCGTGTGACGACGACCGCCGATTTCTTCCGTGTCTGCGACCGCTTCCTGGATCACGCTCACGCGTTGACGCTGGAACCGCCGACCGTTTCGGAAGCGCCCTTGGATTTGCCGACCACGTTTTAAGAACGCCAGGAGACGGCTTTTACGCGGTGCGAAATTGCCATTGAATCCGGCGTTAAACGGCTTATGGTTTGGCTTGATAAAGTTAGTTGGATTAATCGAAATGCGAATCACAATAAACCCTCCGGAAAACCAATATGAATTCGAAATCATTCCACGCCGTGCGTTCGGGTTTGGCAGCGTTGCTCGCCTTTTCAGTCTTCGCTCACGCCCAGGAGCTCAAATCGATTCAACTGCCGCAGCCGCAGATGGACGGCGGCAAGCCGTTGATGCAGGCGCTGAAGGAGCGCAAGTCCACGCGCGTGTTCAGTCCCGAAAAACTGCCGAGGCAAACGCTGGGCAACCTGTTGTGGGCGGCGTTCGGCATCAATCGGCCGGATACCGGCCAGCGGACCGCGCCCTCGGCAATGAACCGGCAGGAAATTGACGTTTACGTCGCCACCGTCGATGGCCTTTATCTTTACGATGCGAAGGGCAACGCTTTGCAGCCGGTGCTCGCGGAGGACGTTCGGGCGGCCACCGGCGTGCAACCATTTGTGAAAGATGCGCCGGTGGAACTGGTCTATGTGGCGGATTATGCGCGGATGGGCCGGGGAACGGACGACGAAAAGAATATCTATGCCGCCGCCGACACCGGTTTTATCGGTCAGAATGTGTATCTGTTTTGCGCGTCCGGAGGGTTGGCGACGGTGGTGCGCGGTTCAGTGGACCGGACGGCGCTCGCGAAAACCATGAAACTGCGTCCCGAACAGAAAATCATTCTCGCTCAGACCGTGGGGTATCCGAAGAAGTAGAAATCAATGCCACCGCGGTATTTCCCTCGATTTATCAGGAAAGTGAGTTATTCCTGGCGGCATCGTTTCTGCTCCCAAACCGGCAGTGTTTTATTCGTACCGCGGTGCTGTTGCCGGTTGGCGTATGGATTAAACCCATCCTTATGCGCAGAAAGATATTGGTCGTTGAAGATGATCCGGATCAACTCGAAGCGATTCGCGGGAACCTGAAAGACGCCGGTTTTGCCATCGGCACTGCGGCCAACGGGGTGGATGCCCTCATCAAAACCCGTTCGGTGTCCCCCGACCTGATTGTGCTGGATTTGATGCTGCCGCAGTTGAACGGACTCGATTTTTGCAGAACGTTGAGGGAAAATGCATCCACGGCGTCCATTCCGGTGATCATGCTCACCGGCCTGGACAGCTACTTTACCCGCGTGGCAGGATTTGAGGCCGGCATCAATGTCTTCCTCACCAAGCCGTACCTGCCCGAGGAGTTGATTTCGCAAGTGGAAGAATTATTGGAACACACCGCCGCCATCACCCGAAAGCACGGCAAATCGAAATCAAAACGCGCAGATTCCGGTTCAGTCAAAAAGCCCCTGCCCAAGCAGTGACCGGCGCCTCCCCCGGCTTTCGAACGTTCTCATTTGATTTTGATCCGGAACGCGCTGGCGCCACTGATTTTGTCGAGGTCGCTGTCGTAAAATTTCCCGCGGTATTCGTCGGTTTCGAGCAGGTGCTGAGTCAGTTCCTTTCGGTCGCGCTTGATGATGAATTTCAGTTCGTCCAGGTCATCCGACCAACGGAACCCGTTGAAAAATTCCGCGCCGGCGAACTGCGTCTTGTACAGTGCGGTCTGCGAGTAGCAAGTGCCGAGGTAGAGATGCTTCATGCCGCGTTCGGCGAACAGCGCTACCGCCGAGGTCATCATGAACATGCCGAGGTTGCGCGCGTAATAATTCAGGTCGTAAAAGGCGTAGTAGTAAAATGCCAGCGCCTTGCCTTCCAGATACAGCGTGGCCGCGCCGATTTCGTCGCCGGTTTCGGTGTCCGTGAACACGAGGAGGTGCGAGATGATGGGTGAGCTGAACAAGGCGTCCAGCCGCTCGAAGGTCATCACGTCCTTGCCGAATTTGATGTCGGCGTAGGTCTTGAAAAACTGGCGGTGTTCCGGAGTGTAATGGTATTGATCCCGGGGCACGAGTTTCACCCCGATGCCGGCGCCTTTGCGGAGGATGCGGCGGTTTTCGGAGGACGGCTTGAACTTCGCCAGGTTCACGCGAATCTGGCGGCAGAGATAGAACCGGTCGAGGTAACGCGATGACGGCAGGAAGCCCGCGTTGAAAATATCCGACGGCGTTTCGCCGTCCTCCGGCACGGCCCAGATGGCATAGGGAAACTGGTAATGCTCGTAATCGGAATTTTGTTCGGAGAACAGGAGTTTCATGAATTTATGGTGGTGTCTTAATTTGAAATTGGTTTGTTCGTTACCGAAGGTATTCTGTTGGTATTGGGCAATTCCCAAGTATTTGAACCTACCTTAACCATACCATTGCTTTTCATGGTCTCATCAACGTCCTGCATGAGCATATTGAACCACTCCTTTTGATAAATCACTGTCCGACGATGCACAAACAGGATAAAAGCCAAATTCGCAGTTACGACCACCAATAAAACAATGCCCACTTTTTTCGCTGTTTTCATTTCCCGGCCGCCTTTGCGGCTTGTAACGAATCGGGCCAATCAAGTTTTAATCCGTGTTTATCCGTGTCCATCCGTGGTTAAAACTCATTTTGCACCCACGGTTTCGAGTTCGCGTGCGGTCCGGGCCAGGCCGTTCACCGATTTACGCCGCAACCGCAGCCGCCAGTTCGTCAGCACGTCGTAGCTCACCGAATTTTTCAGCTTCGCCATGTCGTGCACGGTGATTTCCTGGCTGCCCTGCTGGCCCATGATAACCGCTTCGTCCCACATTTTCGCTTCGGGGATGTCCGTGATGTCCACCATGATTGCGTCCATGGCAATGCCGCCGATGAGCGGAGCGCATTGGCCATGAATGAGCGCGCCGCCCTGGTTGCGCACGCGTGGAAAACCGTCGCCGTAACCGATGGGCAGAATCGCAATGCGCCGCTCCGTTTGTGCGGTATAACGCATGCCGTAGCCGACCACCTCGCCGGGTTTCAGTTTTTGAATCGCCGCGATGCGCGCCTTCACCGACATGACCGGTTCAATTCCGGGGATCCGGCGGCAGACCGAGGACGGGAAAACGCCGTATAACAGGATGCCCACGCGGACCATGTCGAGGTGCGCCTGCGGCAAATCCAGAAAACCTCCGCTATTGCAGGTGTGGCGCAGTTTCACCGGAATTTTCCGCTGTTCCAGCGCGCGCAGGACTTCGTTGAAACGGGAGAACTGAAGGTTGACGAAGGTCTTATCCGTTTCGTCGGATTGCGCAAAATGCGTCATCGCACCTTCCAGCAGCAGTGATTTTTCGGAGTAAATTTGTTCGATGAGCGGCAAAGCCTCGTCCCAGCGCACACCGTAGCGGCTCATGCCGGTATGGATTTTCACATGAACCGGCACCTGCTTGCCGTGGGCAGCGGCGATGCGCGCGAGTTTGCGAACGGCGTGGGGCTCATTGACACAGACGGTCAGGTTGTGCTCAACGCACCAGGGCAGTTCGGCTTCCTGCCGTTCGCCCAGCAACAATAACGGCGCGGCAATCCCGGCTTCACGGAGCGACATGGCTTCTTCGAGCGTGCTCAGGCCAAAACCCCACGCGCCTTCTTCGAGCGCGATGCGGGCGACGTCCAGCGCGCCATGGCCGTAGGCCTCATCCTTGACGACCGCGAGCAATTTTACGCGTTTCGGCAGGTCCCGGCGGATCAATCGCAGGTTGTTTCGCAACCGGCCGAGGTCAATCTCGGTCCAGGCCGGCCGCAGCGGAAAGGTTGTCGAATCGAAATCCATAAAACATCAATGATTGTTTAACCACGAATCATGCCAAATGGCACGAAAAATCAGGCAGGGATTTCATAAATTTACCCCTGATTAAAACACAAACAAGATTTGCTGAAAAACTGGCAACAATCCTGCGCATGCTTGCAGCCAGCATGAAAACGTCTAGCCTGTGTGCGACCGCATGAAAGCGACCCTGCCCAGCCCGCGACTCGTGCTGTGGCTGTTCGCCTTGTTTCTGGTCATTCTGGGCGCGAAGTTATGGGTGGTTCAACTCTACGGGTCGTGGCTCCCCGTCTGGGATCAATGGGATGAAGCCGATCAATTTTTCCGGCCCTGGCTGGAAGGCCATTTGACCTGGCACGACTGGTTTGCCCCGCACAATGAGCACCGGATTGTTTGTACGCGCCTGCTCGACTTTTTGGTTATCTCGTTGAACGGCCAGTGGGACACGCTTCTGCAGATGACGGTCAACGCGATTCTGCACGCGGGGTACGCCTGTGTCCTGGCTTATTGCTTTTGGGATTTTCTGGGCCGGAAAAACATCGGCCTGATTTGTCTGCTGGTGGCGCCATTTTTTGTGCTGCCATTCGCGGCGGAAAACACCATCCGCGGTTTTGATTCGCAACAATACTTTATGGCCATCGGTTCGCTCGTGACACTGGTCGGGCTGGGATTTGCGCCGCCGCGGAGCTGTTGGTGGTGGCTTGGCCTGCTGGCAGCCGTCCTGAATTTATTCACGATGGCGTCAGGGCTGCTGGCGCCACTGGCAGTGGCCGGGCTGATGGGTTTGCGCGCATTGAGAGAAAAAAAATTGTCGCGGGCAAATGGTGTTACGCTGGTCACGGGCCTGGCGGTTTTCGCGCTCGGTCTGGCCATGGGCGCGAACCTGCCGGCCGACCGGTCACTCCAGGCAAAGACCTTGACGGACTTCACGACGGCGCTGGCCCGCAATCTCGCCTGGCCGTTTCTGGATCAGCCGGCGATGATCGTGGTTGTCTGTTTGCCGCTGGTCGTGCTGCTGGTTTTGTATTTCCGGCCCGATTTTTTGGAGCACCGCGCGGCGGAATTTCTATTCAGCCTTGGATTGTGGGGTTTGTCACAATCGGCGGCGCTGGCTTACGGCCGCGCCAACTACATTGACGCCCAGGGCAGCCGTTATCTTGACACTTTGTGTATTGTCGCTCTGGCCAGCGTGTTCGGCATGGTCCTGTTGTCAAAACGATTCACGCCGGTTCGTTTCCCGGCCTGGACGGCCTGGGGGTTGCCGCTGGCCTTCGCCGGCCTGGTTTCCTTTGGAACGTGGCAACTGTCGCAGCAGACCGTGGATTTCTTTCTGGCGAGTGTAAAAGTGGACGATCTGATTGAGGAGGAAAGCGTGCGGGCATTCGCGGCGACCGGTGATGGGCGCTGGTTGCAGGACAAACTGGTTCCTTTGCCCAACCCGGCCCTGACGATGGCAATGCTGCGCAATCAAAAACTGTCCGCCATCATGCCCCCGCTTTGTCGCCCGCCCGATCGCAATCTTAATGCGGCTCGTGGCCGGCTTTCGGTTGTGGCCCAGGCGTTGCGCAGGCAGGTGGTGGGTGTGTTGTTGGCCGGGCTGGCTTTGTTTATCTGCCTTTCGCTGATGGAAGCAACCAGCCGGCGGGACAATTTTCCCGGGCGCAGGTTTGCCGGCATGATGTGTGTGCTGGCCGGCCTGCTGGCGCTCGTGTGGATTTGGCCAAATCGAAATCTGGATTCAGCCGGGCGGGATTGTGAATTACACCGGACCCTGGGTTTCCATTTCATGGCGCGCCGCGATTACAAACAAGCCGCGGTGCAGTTCACCGCGGCTTTGCGGTTACAGGCTAACGGGCCGGAAGCCGGGAACGCCGCCGCGAAAATTCCCGGACCACTGCAAACTATTACGCTGGCCCAACAGAGCATCGCCCACGTTGCTGCCGGTGGAGACTCCAATCTGGACGGATATTTGACTGAAAATCTGAAGACTTCCGGCGGAAGGTTGA
>DATEGR010000067.1:0-46557 GCA_035279985.1 Verrucomicrobiia bacterium | reverse complement strand
AACTGCGAGAACTGTCGCTCGTCGTGCAGGCGAAGGATGTTCAGCCGGAAATCGCGTTCGGGCAAGCCGTCCCAGACCCAGCCGGCCAGCGGCTCGGCGGCCGTTTGCGTGCCCGAACCATGACAGGCACGGCAATCCATTTCATCGGAGATGGGCAGGACAATCTGGTTCGTCGCGATGATGTTGTTCCCGGCGTCACGCGCCACGAGCAACATGAGCGGATAAGGATTTTTTTTGAGGGCATCGTCGTAAGGTGAAATCGGAATTCCCTCGGCGCGCCACCAGTTGACCGGTGTGGTGACGCCGGGAAGCGGCGGAACGGGTGTGTTGGTTTGCTCGAACAACATGCCTTGTGGCGTGTTGTTGAGGCCGGGCATATTCCAACCGGCCAATCCGGCGTCGGCAGGGAGATTGGCGCCAAACAGCGGCAGCGCGAAGTTGAAGAAATTGCCTTTGCCCGCCGCGGTGGAATTGAACGAACCGGCGGGGTCGGCCACCGCCTGGTAGGTGACGGTGTAGCCGCCGTTCGTAACCAGCAGTCCGCCGACGATGAGCTGGGCTTCGATGGTGTTGTAGGGGGGCAGGATGGAAAACACCGAGTAATCGCTGTCCATGCAGTGCATGCCGAGGTTGTTCCAACCCAGAACCTGGGCATTGGCGCCGCGGCTGGTGTGCGGGAAAAGAAAACCTATAGCGAACAAACAAACCGCCAGACGTAAACGGGATGGCCGCCGCGCTGTCATGGATTGTCCTATCAGAACTGCTTCTTATCTTAACCCTGCTTTTAAGTCTGACAATCCACCAATATGGGGAATTTTATGCCAAAAAATGATGCAGTTTGAAAGGGAGGAACCTCTGGCATTGGATGGTTTCAATCCTCGCCGCGCACGCCGTGACTCAGCATCCGTTTTCGCTCTGAGGTTTCCGTTTTCGTCGGGCTTCGGCGCAACGAACCGATGGGACAGGCGGCCACCCGCCGTTCCGGCTTCGCCATTTCCCCAATGGCTCAATTGCCGGCAACGATAGGTTGGCCATCCGCTTTGAATCCTTCGTGAAAAGCGACGGTGCCCTGCGGAGTACGCCCGTCGAAAGACAGGGCGAAGAAGACCTCCGGTGGCACTCCCTCATGCACAAGTCCAGACATGTTTTTAAATCCGAATTTCTTGTAGTAATCCGGGTGCCCCACGAGACAACATCCTTGAGCGTTCAACTCTTTCAGACGTGACAACCCTTCTGTTATCAGTGCTTTGCCGATGCCCTTCCGCTGGTGCTCCGGCAACACTGAAACCGGCCCAAGGCCGTACCAGTTCGGGGTGCCGTCGGAAATGGTCACGGGAGAGAAAGCAATATGCCCGATCACCCCGCCATCCGTTTCTGCGACCAGCGATACCGTCAGCGCTTTGGCGGCACGTAGCGCCTCGATGATAAACTGCTCCGTGTGGTGGCTGATCTCCAGGGCCTTGAAAGCTGCGATCGTCACGTCAGTAATCGCGCCAACATCATCACGCGTCTCGTTCCGGATAACGATCTTTGGATTCATGGTCTCATAATCCTCTTTCTGGCAGGCCAACATTCTGAGCTCGGGCACGCGGGGCGCGGGCACCCGCCGTCCTGGCTCCGCCAATTCTCCAATGGTTCAAATGCCTGCGATTTGTCAGGCGTCATGGCATGGGCGTGGCAAGCTCAATCAGGTGACCGTCCTTGTCTCGCAGGCACGCCACGGTCTGACCCCAAGGCTTGGTCGCCGGTTCGCTCACCGCGGTAGCGCCGGCCTCCACCGCCCGGGCAAAGGCTCCCGGGACGTCAGAGGTCAGCAAGGCGATCTCGAATCCCAGTGGCGGCTTGTCCGGGGAGGCGAGCACGACTTCCGGCAACTTCAATTCCGCTTTGACCAGGTCCAGGCTGTAGAACGCAAGACGAGCCGCTCCGGCGTCCAACTCTCCGTAGGCTTTCCCGTGGTCATCATTGAAGAAGCGTCGGGGAAAACCGAAGGCCTTTTCGTAAAACGCAAGACTGGCCGATACATCCTTGACATACAGGACGACATATCCCAGCGAGACGGAGGGTGTGCTCATCGTTTATTCCTTGGGCTTCACGGTTTCGTTGTTGATTTCAGAATTGATTCCGGCGCTCGCGACCAAAAGCGAGCGCATGGAGAAGAACATACCTTTTCATGCTGAATTGAAACGAGCCGACGGACCGGGAATGCATTCCTGATTTCATGGGAAATCGCCATCGGCTTAGGGAATCGGAGTGGAAAAGTCAAATGCCAAAGGGATTGGGTACTGTCGTGAATTTGCTCGGAGTTCCGCCTTCAGGCGGCCCCGAACCGCGTCAACGCGGAACTCCAAACTTCAAATCAAGGCACTACCCGGATTGCTCACCACAAAAAACGTTCTTACCGGTGGCGTTCCTCTCACCAATCGAAAAAAATCATCGGGCCTCACCAACCAGCAAGGGCGGATTGGTTGGGCCAAAGTTCACACTGTATTCGACGTTGAGCAACAACACGCGGTCTCCGGCGAACCGGCAGGTGAACGTGATGGCCAGTGGCGTTTCGTAATAGGCCAGTTTCACGGCGTAGGTGTCGTCGGTTGTCCACGCGCCGCTGGCGGCAACGGGTTGTTCCACTGGCGCCGCAACCCAGGAATCCACTCCGGCGGTAAAGGCCGTCCGTTCCTTTTTCCAGACACCGGAACCGCAGGCAATGCGATATTCCTGACCGAGGCTGCGTACCACAAGGGTCGCGTCCTTGCCTTTGAATTCCAGGGTCACCGCGTCAATGTTCTGGGCGTTGGTCGGAAACAAATAAGTCCGGCCCGACGCTTGTGCGGCGATGGCCGAGGTGCCTGGACCCTGCGGCAGATGCAACGTCAGGCCGGCCAGTGCGTGTTCCAGTTTCCGGTCGGTGTCGGGATCTGCCGGCAACGGTGTCGGCTGCATGGCGGGGAGCAGTTTGTCCCAGACCAGGTTCATGACGGCCTGCATGTCTCTGGTCCCGCTGGTGATGGCAACCACGGCATCCTGTTGCGGCATCACGATGCAGAACTGTCCGAACGCGCCGTCACCGCGATAAAGTCCGTGGCGGCAGCGCCAGAATTGATAGCCGTAGCCCTGGTCCCAATCGCTGGTCGGTTCGCTGCCGTTGGAAGTCTGCCGCGCGGTCGCCGTTTCCACCCACGACGCCGGCAACAATTGTTTCCCGTTCCACTCGCCCTTCTGCAAATAAAGCAGCCCAAACCGCGCGATGTCTTCCGTCCGGATATTCAACCCAACGCCGCCGAACGTGATGCCCTGCGGGCTCGCATCCCAGGTTGGACGCTCAATGCCGAGCGGTTTGAAAAGCCGTGGTTGGAGATAATTGAACACAGTTTGACCGGTCACCTTTTGCACAATGGCGGACAGCATGTAACTGCCCGGCGTGTTATAGACGAACAGCGTGCCGGGCTTGCAGGCCACCGGCGCGGCGAGGAACGTCCTGATTATATTTTCCCCCGAACGGGCCGAGTTGCGCATCCGCTCATCCACCTGGGCCACGGTGTTCGAGTCCTGGCCACTCGACATGATCAATAAATCGCGCACCCGCATGGCCTTCAAATAAGTGCCGGGGTTCGGCGGCGCATCCTCCGGGAAGAAGGAAAGCACCGGAGCCTCCAGGCTGAGTTTCCCTTCGGCAACGGCCAGCCCGACGGCGGTGGACGTAAAGCTCTTGCTCAATGAAAACAGCTTGTGGGGACTGTCCGGGCCATAGGGCGACCACCAGCCTTCGGCCACGACGTGACCGTGCCGCACCAGAATGAAACTTTGGATGGCATGGGTGGTGGTGGATTGCTCATCGGCGGCCTTGACGAAGGCCAGAATGGCCGCGGAAGAAATGCCCTGCTCTTCCGGCGTGCTGCGCGGCAAGGATGCACTTTCCGCCGAAGCGCCAACCACACCCAGACCGGCAAAGAACGCGGTGACAATGAATGTTTTCATAATGGTGAGAGCAACCAGTTGAGAGACGAATTCATGATGAACGGAGTCCAGGCCTTTCTGAAGAAAGAACTCCGTTAATCCAGATTCAAATACTTCAACACTTCCGGTGGCGGGCCTTCGAATTTGGCCAGCGCCACGTTGCCGAGATACTGAATGTCCTTCCAGCCCTGTGGCGTCGTGTAAAATCCGCCCGCCGTCAGGTTCCGGAATTTTGCAAAAAAATTGGCAGCGGTTTTGAATCGGGGCTTCGCTCTGGGCACAAAACAAATGTCGTCGCAGATGTGGTGCTTTTGGCCGTCATTCAAATCCGCAAACTCTCTCTCAAATCGCCTTTTGGACTCTTTGTCGAGCCAGGCCAGGCCTTGTAAAATTTCCTCCCGGTCAGCCTGCTGGCCGGGGTACGGGGCACTGATCCATTCGTCAATGAAATCCGGCACGCCGAGACCGCCGGCGCCGGGCGACTTGTCATCGGCAGGAATAATGACGTCGCACAACGCCGCGACCGCGCGGCGCTGCTCCCGGCTGAATGTCAGCGGCCATAAATCGCCGGGTTTGTAATCCTTCAACAAATCGGGATCGGTACCGTAGCCGGTGGCGGCCGGGGCTGGCGGGCCGAAACTCCGAAAGTTCATCAAAGACACCGTGGCGGTCGCGGCCAGCATCCATTTGATGGCTTCGCGCCGGTCCAGGCGTTGCGGATCGTTCATATCAGAGATTTCCTTTCTTCATCTCGCCGGCCAGATAATCACACGCGCGCCAGGCATTGGCCATGATGGTCAGCGTGGGATTTTTGTCCGCGTTGGACACGAACGGCCCGCCGTCGGTGACAAACAAATTTTTCACGTCCCAAGACTGGCAATGCTGGTTGAGCACGGAGGTTTGGGAATCGAATCCCATGCAGGTCGTTCCGACCTCATGAATGATGCCACCACCGGGCGCGATGGCCTTTCTGCCGTCACTTTGCGGCGGGCTCAGGACCTTGCCGCCCATGGCTTCGATGATTCCGGCGAAGGTTTTCTGCATGTGGGCTGCCTGCCGGATTTCGTGCTCCGACCATTTGAAATGGAAGCGCAGCACCGGAATGCCCCAGGCATCTTTCCTGGCCGGGTCAATTTCGCAATAACTGTCCTCATTGGGAATCATTTCGCCGCGGCCGGCAAAGCCCATGAAACTGCCGTAATACCGGCGCATGTCCTCCTTGAATTTTTTCCCGTAGCTGCCGCCGGTGAAATTTTCCAGATCGTCAAACATCCCTGCTTCCGGCATGCGCCGGCCGCCGCCGAACTCGATGTGGTAGCCGCGCGGGAAATTCAACCGGCCCGCGTGTTGTTCCCGATAAAGCCACCACGGCATGTACATATGCATGACCGACGCGCCGTCCTCGTTATAAGGCGGGCAGTTTTCCAGCATCGGAATCTGGCCGCCCAGTCCCGCTCCAACGGTGTCCATGAGATAACGGCCGACCTTGCCGCTGCGATTGGCGAGGCCGTTTGGAAACTGTGCAGTTTTCGAATTCAACAAAATCCGCGCCGATTCACAGCCACTGGCAGCCAGCACCACCACGCGGGCCGATGCGTGACATTCCTTGCCGGTGGTCTTGTCAATGTAATGAACGCCGGTCGCCTTCCCCTTTTCGTCAACCGTCACCTCGCGCACCATGGCGTCGGTGATGATGTCGAGGTTGCCGGACGCCAGCGCCGGCGGCAGGTGAACGGTGGTGGACTGGTAATTGGCCTTGATGGAGCAACCGCGGCCGCACGACGTCGCCCAGAAACAGCCGAGCCGCGTCCGCATGTTGTCGGCCAGCGCCCGGGCCGCGGCCGGATTGTCCGGGTGCAACCGGGCTGGAATTTTATTGGCATCCTGCGGTTGGCTCAGAACCGCCACGTGCGACGGAATGACGGGGATGCCGAGTTTGGCGCAGAATTTTTTCGCCAGCAATTCGTTGGCGCGGGGCTTGGGCGGCGGCAAAAGGATGCCCGGTGATGAATTGGGCGTGTTTTCCAATCCTTCATTGGTGCCATAAACGCCAATCAACGCCTCGACCTTATCGTAGTACGGCGCCATGTCTTCATAGGTAATCGGCCAATCCATACCGAGGCCATCACGGCTTTTGGGTTTGAAATCGTATGGACCCATCCGGAAGGAGAAACGCGCCCAATGGTTCGTACGCCCGCCCAACATCCGCGGCCGCCACCACATGAAATTTTGTCCCGTGGACCAGAGGTCGATGTCGGTTGCCTCGTACCAGCCGTTTCCCCGCTTGTGGTTTTTGACCATGTACGGCTCTTTGGGAACCGTCCAACCGCCATTGACCGTGGCGTCATAAAAGCCGAACGGTTTGTCCGGCGTTCCGGCGCCGCGCAACGGCGCCTGCAGTGGCGGATTGAACATCGGCGTCTCCGAAATCGGATCATAATTCCGGCCCGCCTCCAGCATCAGCACCCGGGCCCCGGCCGCCGTCAGCACGTACGCGCTCTGCCCACCCGCCGCGCCGGAGCCGACGATGATGACATCGTACGCGGGCCTGGTTTTGCTGCTGGTGACGAGCGGCATTGGCGGATTATGCAATTCCCCATATGCCGGTCAACTCCTCTTGCCGCCATTTTCATTGACAAGTAACGGAAGAAAGTTTATAGCTTTGGGGCTTCAGAACGCGACTCATGTCGATCAAGGAAAGACCAGCTTCGAATTCTGTATTCCCGGTTTTGCTGCTAGTGGTGGCCGCTTTCGGGCTGCCGGTAAGCACGCGCGGCGTCAGCGGTGATGAACATTGGGACTTCCAGTTTGGTCCGCCGGGCACCGATGCGGATGTTTATACGGTTTCCACGAACGGCAGTGACGTTTACGTGGGTGGTAATTTTAGAACGGTTGGAGGGGTCATCGTCAACGGGGTGGCGAGATTCGATGGGTTGCGCTGGTCAGCCCTGGGGAGCGGCCTGGGAGCCACCGACATTGCGTGGGCAATGGTGTATCGCGGCAGCGATGTATATGTTGGCGGATCCATGATCAGCGCCGGGGGCCTGAGTGTGACCAATGTTGCCCGGTGGGACGGCACAAATTGGTCTTCATTGGGGTCGGGGCTTCATGGCAATGTGTTCACCCTGACGTTTTTCGGCGGCGTTCTTTACGCCGGGGGTGATTTCACCAACGCCGGAGCCGTGGCGATCAACCACCTTGCCCGGTGGGACGGAACGAACTGGTTGCCGTTGGGCAGCGGTGTCGTCGGAGCGAGCAACGTGTTGGTAAAAGTATTGAGGACCGACGGGACAAACCTTTATGTCGGCGGCACGTTCACCAACGCCGGCGGTGTGGCGGCGATCAATCTGGCCAAATGGGATGGCACGAATTGGTCCGGGTTTAACGGTGGCATCGGGGACACCACTGGCGGCGTTGGGGACATCCTGCTCGACGGCAGCAATATCTATGTTGGCGGCCAGTTTGTGACTGCCGGAAACGTTGCCGTGACCAATATTGCGAAATGGGATGGAAGCAATTGGTCGGCACTCGGCGGCGGAGTTTCGGGAGGCTTCGGTGTGATTTATACCATTGCCCGTATCGGCAATGAACTTCTGGTCGGGGGCGGTTTCACCAATGCGGGTGGCGTGTCTGCCCAAAACATTGCCGGGTGGAATGGTAATTCCTGGACGAACTTGTCCGCCGGCATTACGAGCGAAACCCAACCGGGCTATGTGCTTAGCCTGGCCGTTGGGTCAGGCGGGCAGATTTACGTTGGAGGAATTTTTGATCAGGCTGGAGCTTTGCCAGCCGGCGGCCTGGCGATTTGGAACGGTTCGAGCTGGGCAACAATTGGCGACGGCTTTGACGAAGGGGCTTTTGGTCCCAGTCCGGTGCTGAATTCCGTGCGCGCTCTGGCAGTAAATGGAGCTGACATCTACGCCGGCGGGTTTTTCCGATCGGTGGGGAGGGTGGAGGCCAATTACATCGCCCGATGGGACGGAACGAATTGGTCACCCTTGGGCAGCGGAGTAAGAGGATCCAATGATTTTTCGACCACAGTTGTTTCAGCCATCGCGGTCAGCGGCAGCAATGTCTATGTGGGAGGAAATTTTACCAATGCCGGCGGGGTCAGCGCCAATAATGTGGCCAAATGGGATGGCAGCGGCTGGTCGGCCTTGGGCTCCGGTCTGAACGGACCTGCGTCAGCCATCGCGCTCAGCGGCAGTGATGTTTACGTCGGCGGAAGTTTTACCAGCGCAGGCGGTGGCAGTGCGAATTACATTGCGAAATGGGACGGGAGCAGCTGGTTGGCCTTGGGCAGTGGCTTGAACAGCAACGTGACGGCCATTGCCATCACTCCCGGGGTTTCTTTTGTCGGTGGAAATTTCACCATTGCCGGCGGGGTCAACGCCAACCACATCGCCCAATGGAACGGAACCACCTGGGGACCGCTGAATAGTACTTCGAGTAATGGTGTCAACGGCACGGTGAATTCCATTATTCCGATCACCCCGACCGCCCTGTACATCGGTGGCACTTTCACCACGGCCGGCGGCACCAGCGTCAATCGCCTGGCCCAAGGTTACAGCAGTTGGTCGGGATTGGGCAGCGGGGTGACCGGCGGCAGTTCTCCGGCAGTCTTGGCCATGGCGTATGACGGTGCCAATCTGTATATCGTCGGGAGCTTTACCAATGCCGGTGGCGTGACGGCCAACGGCATCGCAAAATGGGATGGGGCAAGCTGGTCCGCTTTGGGCGGCGGCGGACTCCAGAGAAGCGCGTCCGGCCTCAGTCCCGCTTTCATGACTGCGGTGGCTAACGCCGGAAACGACATCTATGCGGGTGGCCGGTTACTTGTGGCCGGAGACAAACCCTCCTCCGGCATCGGTCGATATAACGGACAATTGACATTCACTCCCCCGGCGGTAACACGTTTGGACCATCCCATGTGGTCAGCCGGCGGCCCGTTCCAGTGTCGCGTCACCGCCAGTCTCGGCACAACCTATACGATCGAAGCGTCGACTAATCTCACGTCCTGGGCACCATTGGCCACAAACAGCTCAAGCCCGTTTGATTTCCTCGACCCGGATGCGGCACTTTTCCCTGATCGCTTCTATCGGGCCAGAACGTTTCCATGAAGACTTCCGGTCAGTTCTTCCGTAAACAGACAACATGGCCGCCCTGGAATTGTCGCACTGTCTTTCCTGCGATTGAAAAATCCGTGTGCATCCGCGTCCGTCCACGGCTAAACTTCTCCCGCAATTATGGATTACGAAGCGGTCATCGGCCTGGAAACCCACGTCCAGCTTAAAACCAAATCGAAGATGTGGTGCGGCTGCGCCAACGCCTTCGGCGCGCCGCCCAACACCAACGTCTGCCCCGTCTGTCTCGGCTTGCCGGGGGTGCTGCCCGCCGCCAACGCGGAAGCGCTGAGGCTCACCGCGCTCACCGGTTTGTTGTTGAACTGTCAGATTCCCGCGCGCGCGAAGTTCGACCGGAAGAATTATTTCTATCCGGACATGCCGAAGAATTACCAGATCACCCAATACGACCAACCGTCCACCACGAATGGCTACGTGGATTTCGAGTTCAACGGCGGCATCTCCCGCATCCGCATTACCCGCGCGCATCTGGAGGAAGACGTGGGCAAGAGCTTCCATTTCGAGCGCAACAGCGGCGTGGATTTCAACCGCGCCGGCGTGCCGCTTATGGAAATTGTCTCCGAACCCGACCTCAGCGGCGCGGACATGGCCTACGCATACCTCAATGCGTTGGTGGAGATTCTTCGTTATGGAAACATCAGTGATGGCGACATGGAAAAGGGCATGGTGCGCTGCGACGTGAACGTGAGCGTGCGCCCGGTCGGCACGAAGGAGTTGGGCGCTAAGATTGAAATCAAGAACATGAACAGTTTCTCCGGCGTGCGCCGCGCGCTGGAATACGAAATCCCGCGCCAGATTGAAGTGCTGAAAAAGGGCGGCAAACTGATTCAATCCACGCGCCGTTGGGACGACGTGGCGGGGGTGACCGAAGAAATGCGCACCAAGGAATTCGCGCACGATTACCGCTATTTCCCCGACCCGGACCTGATGCCGTTTGAACCGACGGAACAATGGGTGGCCGACGTAAAATCCCGGGCGGTCGAATTGCCGCTGGCGCGCAAGCAGCGGTTTATGAAAGATTACAGCCTGCCCGCCGGTGACGCCGAGACATTCAAGAACGATGTATCGTTGGGCAATTATTTTGAAGGCATTGCAAAGCAATCGAAGAATCCGAAGGCCGTGGCGAACTGGGTCATCAATAATTTGCGGGCCAAACTGGCGGAGGCGAATGAGTGTAGGACAGGCGTCGCGCCTGTCTCCATTCAAGGCAAAACAGAAAAGTTAGAGACAGGCGCGACGCCTGTCCTACAGCATTTGAAATTCAAGCCGGAGGCATTCATTGAATTGGTTAATCTCGTTGAAGCCAAAACCATCAGCAGTTCCACGGCACAACAGGTGTTTGCTGAAATGTTCGACACGGGCAAATCACCCACAACGATCGTTCAGGAAAAAGGCCTCGCCCAGGTCAGCGACACCGGTGCGATCGAAAAATTCTGTGATGAGGCGATGGCGGCCAATCCCGGTCCGGTGGCCGATTTCAAGGCCGGAAAAACCGCCGCGCTGAATTTCCTCAAGGGTCAGGTCATGAAATTGAGCAAGGGCAAAGCCAATCCGGCGCTGGCCGGCGAGATTCTGGAAAGAAAACTGAAGCGTTAGGCATATCAGCGAAAACTCCATCTGCTTCGACAGAGAATAATCGGCGGAGTCAAACCCTTTTGGTGAAAACTTGAGGGAAAATATCGGGATTTTGTGCATTTTTGATTGAACCGGGCTGAAGGACCGGTTAACCTCTCTACATTCACCCGACATTGTTTTACTTGTGAACAAGCGCATTCTCTCGAGTTTAGTTCTTTTTGGCTTTGCCTTCGTTTTTTCCAGTTCCGCCGACATCCAATACGCCGGTGTCAATCTTTCCGGGGCCGAATTCGGCGATGTCATCTCTTCGGGTGGAGCTTTACCCGGCGCGTATGGCAGCCAATATATTTATCCGAACAACACGGAAGTAAATTACTACCAGAGCAAGGGGATGAACATCATCCGGCTCCCGTTTCGTTGGGAACGGTTACAGCGTACCAACAACGCGGCGTTCAACTCCGCCGAATCCAACCGGCTGGTGTCTTTTGTTTCTTACGCCAGCGGTCAGGGTATGAGCGTCATTCTCGATCCTCACAACTTCCAGCGCTACTGGCCGGACAACAGTACGTACCCTACCATGCAGAGCGGCACCGTCGGTGTAATCGGAAATTCCGTTGTGCCCAACTCAGCGTTTTCCAATTTCTGGTATCAGGTCGCCAATATCAGCAGCTTTAAGAATAATCCCAATGTCATTTTCGGCCTGATGAACGAGCCGAACGCTTTGCAACAAACGCAAATGATTGCGGCTGAAAACGCGGCCATCGCGGGCATTCGGGCGGCGGGCGCCAGTAATCTGATTTTTGTACCCGGCAACCGATGGACCGGCGCGTGGACCTGGTCGCAATCCGACAGTTATGGAGCAGCGAACTCCAATGCCATGCTTAACCTTGTGGATCCGGCCAACAATTATGTTGTCGAGGTTCATCAATACCTGGATACCGACGGGTCAGGCAGCAACGACGGCATCGTCAGCACGGATATCGGTTGGCAGCGCCTGACCAATTTCACCGCTTGGGCCAGGGCCTACAATGTGAAAGCTTTCCTTGGCGAGTACGCCGTTCCCGGCAATACCCTCGGTTCAGTACCGAATGGTGGTACGGCGTTGACCAATATGCTCTCGTACATTTCAACCAATGCGGACGTGTGGCTTGGCTGGACCTATTGGGGCGGCGGCCCGTGGTGGGGCAGCAGTCCCACCTTCCCGATAGAACCATCGAACATCGGCACGTCTGGCCAGCAGGACCAGCCGACCATGAGCATCATTAAACAGTTCTTCCCGCTGCCAGTCCCCACACTGCAACTCGTCAACAACAACACCCAATTTCAATACGCTGCTCCACAGGGTTTTGTCTATCAGGTCCAGTATTCAACCGACCTGACGTCCAGCGCCAATTGGATAAATTTGGGTTCGGCCGTTACCAACGTGGCCTCCCCGGGCTCCGTGGGCACCAATGCGCCTTTCAAGGTAAGTCTGGGATCAGATCCGCAAGGCTTCTATCGCGTCGTGGTCAGTCACGCGCCTTAAACCGCAACCCGGTCGCCGATTTCCAGGGGCGATTAATTCGACTCCATGGCACGGTAAAAGCCGTTGGGTACAGGTGCCGGGGCAAGATAGTGACCTTGCCCGCCCATTACCCAGGCACCACTTGGCAGGGTGAACCACACGGAATCGGTCAAATTGGTCTTGAACTGGATTTGGTAGCTCCGGCCCATCACCGCGGGCCAGGTCAGGCCCACGGTGTTGTTGACCGGCACTGTTGGTGCAAGCTTGAACACCGAGGTGGGGTCAATCGGGCTGGTGCCGGCCAGATATTCCTGCAAGTTGGAAACGCCATCGCCGTCGGCGTCATCCTGCGCGAGCGACAGGTCATTGGTCTGTCCGGTCAGATGACCGAAATATTTCATCATCCACCAGTCTGGAATTCCATCGGCATCACTGTCCACGAGGGCGGCATTGATATCCACGGAAGCGCCGAAGACATCGGGTTCCCGATTGAGGTCGCCGACCACCAGACTCGAACCCATATCCAGGAAAGCCACCGTCGCCCCATTGTCGCAGATCACCGGTCGGGACGTCCATACTATCGGGCCCGAACTGTTCGGCCCGATGGCCAGCACCGTGCTGGACCCCGTCAGGCGGTCGAGCAGAAACAGGTTCGGGGGTGCCGTGTTGTCCCCGATGACCGTGTTGACCACGACGCTGCGATAGGCGACGAACCGGCCGTTGCCGCTCATGACCGGCCCGTCCGAAAGCGCATCCATGCTGCCGGTCCCCGGACCGGCCAGACCGACCAGGGTGAGCGTGCCGGTCTGGAAATCGAGCAGGTAAACCTTGTTGGTGCCGTCGTCTCCACCTGTCAAGTTGGCGGTGGATACAAATGTCAGCCAGCGGCCATCATCGCTCCAGCCGCCGCCATTCCGAATCGGAGAGGTGGATGTAGTCGAAATCGAGAAAAGATTTGTTCTGGGATTGATGTTGTCCACGTAGAGAGTGTTGGCAATGCGATAAAAGATTTTGCTCCCGGTCGGGTCAATCGCTGCCGACGTTACTGTTCCCGAATTGGTATAGATGTCGGTTCCCACTTGGGTATCCCGGATTTGTAATCTGACGGTTGAAGCAGAAACACCAAACGCGTAGGCGACATAACGACCGTCGCTGCTCAGGGAAGGACCAAAAGCATAATAATTGGCACCTTTCAGTCCCACGGTCTGTCCCAAGTTCACGTCCCGCCAATACGTGTTCACCCCGCTGGTGATTCCCGAAACCAGATTAATGGCCCGGCTGACAAAAGCAATATACTGCCCATCTGAACTCATGGCCAAATCGGAAGCGTCGCTGTTCCCGGGGCTGATGCCATCAGTTCCAACACTGACCAGCACAGTGGCGCCCGTTTGCAGATCGCGGCGGAACACGTTGGCGCAGGTGTTGATTGGACCGGCGACCAGGTTGCTGGCCCCGCTGAGGAACGCCACATAACGGCCATCCGGGCTGATGACCGCGTTTCCAGAACCGCCACCCAGGGCCGAACTGCCGTTCAGCCCGGCGCTGACCAGCAGATTGGTACCGTTCACCCGGTCACGCACGAAAACGTCGGGCTCCTGGTTCGTCTCATTTGGCACCAGATCATCTGCCGCGCTGGCAAACGCCGCCCACTGCCCGTTGGCACTGACTGACCATTGACCCAATACGCTGAAGCCGTCGCCCGACTGAGGAATCACCGCCGGGTCGCGTTCTGAAATTATTTCCGTGGCCCCGGCAACGAAGTCGCGACCGAAAACGTCGTCTGCATGGTTTATATCCAGGTTGACAAGGCTCCCGTCCGGGCTGCTGAAGGCAACGAATTGGCCATCCGCGCTCAGGCTTAAGGATGTCAGTTCGTCATCGGTCGAACCGACGCCATTGGTGTCCACGTCTGCCAATTGCTTGGTGCCGGATTGCAGATTACGCCGGTAAATATGAAAGCCATTGGACACCGCGTTGGCGGTCAGATTGGTGGCATTGCTCAAGAACACCACGAACTGGCCGTTCGTGCTGATGACCGGCATATAGGAAACCGTATTGGTCAGGCCGCCGCTGCCACTGCCGCTGACAAGTGTGTCTATTGCGCTTTGGGTATCCCAAACATGAACACTGGAATAACCCGAATCGACGGTACCCTCGTGTGTGGCAAAGGCAATGAAACGGCCGTCTGGCGTCATTACCGGGCCATAGTCGTCATTGAGATCGGGGTACCAACCAATACCATTCGTGTTGATCACCGTTGTCGTGGCGGTTGTCGAATCATATTCCAGGATGACCACCGCGCCAGTCTGACTGGTTGAGCCGGCTTTGAAGGCAACGTCGCGACCGTCGTCGCTCAGCCGCGGATGATAAGCCGGCGCATTGCTCAGGCCGAGTGCGGCAGACACAATCGCCGCAGCATTGGTGCTGGCCCAGGTCGTCTTCCCGGTTGCCCGGTCGCGCACATACACCTCGCCGGCGGAGGTGCCGGGAACTCCAGGCACCAGATTTGTGGCGAGACTGAAAAATGCCACGTACCGGCCATCCGGCGTGATGACCGATGTCGCCATGATCGGGTTGAGGCTGCCGGAGGGAAGGAGCGCCCCGACGCTCACCAGCCAGGTCGTTTGGGTAAGCAAATCCCGCACGAACACATCGGGTATGCCATTGGTGTCGTTCGGAACCAGGTCCGACGCACTGCTGATGAAGGCCACGCAGGTGCCGTCCGGCGTCATAACCGGGTCGGTGGAAGCCCCATTGGCAAAACCGCCGTCCATCGCCACGCTGATGAGCCGGGTTGTGTCCGTATAGGTATCATGCACGAAGATGTCGCTGGCCCCGTTGGTATCTCCGGGCACGAGGTCGCTGGCATCGCTTTGAAACACAACATAGCGGCCATTGGCGGAAACCTGGCCGGACATCGAATCGCCGTTTCCGCCGCCAGTGCCATTCGAGTTGCCGCTGATCAGCGTGGTGGTTTGGCCGGTCCGATCACGGAGAAAAACGTTCAGGCTGTAAAGATTGTTGCCGCCGGGCGTCAAGTCATTGGCTGCGCTGGTAAAAACCACAAAACGGCCATTGGGACTCACGCTGGAAACGATGGAATTGCCGTCGCCCCCTGTGGACAGCGGCACGGAGGGGTTTCGCGCCGAGATCAACGCCACGGGCAGCGCACTGACCGAGGCAACGAAAATACCGAACACGGACAACCAGACCGCCACAATGAGATTCCTGCCGAAAAACTTCGCGACTGCCAGCCCGATGCGCACGTTTCGGAACGTGAATTCGCTGCCGATGTCAGTTCTCGTTTTCATGGCTTGTGTCATTAATAGTTTTGCTTTGCTTAATCGCTGCCGGGATAGTTCATGAATCGCCATCGTTCAGTCCCCCGGCGTCACGGTCCACATGCCTTCAGGTGCGCTGATGGTTCCGCTGCCGACCGTTTGCTCGATTTTGAGCGCGGCCACGTGACCATCGTGGAAAGCGTAGTTGAATCGGCCTCCATGCGAGTTGTATAATAGATTCCCCTGATTTACACCGGCGCTGCTATTGGGATTTTGAGGGATGGAGGTCGTGTCAATCTGGTAAAGGTTGCCATTGACGCCGCCATGTTGCGAGGTTTGCGGGCCGTTGCAAATGCAGGTCCAAATGTTGCCTACACACTGCTGGCCGCCGGTTTCTTCGCACAACAGGATGGTGCCGCCGGGGTCCTTTACCACGGACGATTTGTAACCTTTCGCATCCCAGTCCGGCAACACACCCGAGCTCTGCCAATAAATTCCGACACCATGATAACCCGGCTGGTTTAAATCGGGCAAGGGATAGGTCCCGCCCGAGGTACTGATCTGGAATTGAGTTCCATAATTGGGCCCCACACTGTTCACAGCATAAGACCTTAGCGCGAATGCAGGCGGGCTGGTCAGCCAGATCACTTTTGGAAATCGATCCGCCGGGCATAATTCGAGCCTTGCCATCGTTGGTGAGGAGCCGGCAAGCAGAATTCCAGCGGTCCACGAAGCGTCTGAATTGGTATCGCCAAAATAGTGGTGAATATAGGCGTCCCACGCCAATTGTCTGCCGCTCAACGTCTGGTCTCCGGCAGGCGGGAACATATCATTGTGGTCTCGCGCAAAAAGTTGGAAGCCCACCTGGAGCTGTTTCAGGTTGTTTTGGCATTGGATTAGCCAAGTGTCTGTTTTGGTGCTCGCCAGCGCCGGCACCAGCACCAATGCCAGCACGGCGACCGTTCCCAGCACTACCAGCAGTTCAACGAGCGTAAAACCGCGGTCAGGACAACCGCCAGCCAATGATGTTCGCCGGGTGTTTTCCGGATGAGCGAGAAAGTCAGTAAAAGTCTTCATAAAGGCTGGATGATTTGGGGCGCAACCGGAATCCCTTGGGCCGCAATGTCTTGCCCGAACCGAACCCCATAGCGCGTGTTGTTTTGTCATAGACTCAACTGTCCTGGTTCATACGACGCATTCAGTGCCCAACTTTCAATGCCACTCAACCTGGTTATCTACTATTAACTCGTGCGAACAACAACGGTTCTTTCAAAACTTTTTCTCCAAAAAGAACGCTGCCTGTCATGGGCCATGTTCCAAAAGCCAGAGGAGGCGCCAAACCGCGGCGATGACAACCGTGAATCCAACAATGGCGCCGATAATTCCGATGATTTTGATCAGGCGCAGATTAAACCGCTCACGGCCCGGGTTGTAGTGGGAGAACTGTAAGGACAGCAAGGCGGCCAACAGCTCTTCCGCAGTTTGATAACGGCGGCTCGTATCGCCGCGGCAGGCGTTCAGGACGATTCGATTAAGCGAGAGCATATCCCGGTCCTCGGGGGTGTCCGCTAACGGCGTCGGCAGCGACGGGTAATCGTTCCGATCCAAACCGGTGCTGATTTCGTACAGGACTTTTCCCAGGGAGTAAATGTCCGCCTGGGCGGTGCCGGCCCCTTCCGGCGGCATAAAGCCTTCGGTGCCCACGCGCATGGTGGTTTCGGACGATTCCGTGACCAATCCCATATCTGCCAGTTTGGGAAAGCCGTTCACAAAAATGATGTTGGAGGGTTTGATGTCGCGATGGATCAAGCCGTGCCGATGCAGGAAACCGAGGGCTGACGCAATAGCCGCACCCAGCCGGACACATTCGCCGATGGGCAAGCGGCCGCGCTGGCGAAAATCGTATTCGAGAGTGCGGGGATAATAGCATTCAGGAATAATCAGCTGGCCGGTGGCAATGTCATCCGCCAGTTCCATCACGCAGTAAAAATATCCCGCCGCTTCATTGTGTCCCACCTGGAGGACATTTACCAATCCGTCGTGCAAGCGCGACACCGGCTCGAATTTCAACACACCATTGAACTCCCGTTCGAAAGGCCGGCGCTGTTTGAACGACCGCTCTTGCACGATTTTGACGGCGCGGTAGGTGCCGAGCGCATTTTTTGCCAGCCACACGTCGCCACCGCTGCCGCTGCCAATCAAGCGAACCATCTGGTGATCGGGAACGGCAGGCAACTGCGAGGTTTTGGGAGAAACTGCCTCGGCATCTCGGGCCGGTTCCAATGGCTCCTGCATAAAAGGTCCCGCTTTAAATAATCGGCAAACCATACCACCACGCTGCCTCATTCTGGTAACAAAGAACGTTCTATCCCGTGTTCGACTCCGTTTCACTCCCATTTTTTCTCCAACCGGCGTGCTTCGTGCTTGATTAACGCGGAAACGCGGTGTTTGGCCAGATAAACCTGCCCGACATTCACGCCCAGCGTCCGGGCCACTTTCCCGGCCGGCCATTGCTGAATCACATACAAATCAAACATTTGAAAATGCTCTTCCTTGACGGAACGCTTGACCTTTGCAATCGCTGCCTCCAACAAATTTGCCTGCCAGTCAGCTTCCCAAACGGACTCCAACTCATCGCCAGCCGGTTCAGGAATTTGAGCGACGTCCACGGCCCGGCTCTCCCCTTGGCTTTCCGGGTTTTCTACCCGCCCGTGCCGTGTTCGCTTTCGCAATTGATCCGCAATTCGCCAGCGGGTTACGTTCCGCAACCAACCCTTGAAGGAACCCAGCGCCCGGTCACGTTTGAACTTGTGGATGTCCTTGGCCACGGAAATGACCGTTTCCTGAACCACGTCCTGAGCCTCGGATTCCGTCAAACCTGATTTGAGCGCGCTCGAATAGATCAGCCGCCAATAGGTGTCAAAAAAATCCTTCCAACTTTCCTGGTCATCCCAATTCTGCAACCGGCTCAGCAAACTGTATCGGGTCGGAATCGAGTCGTCCGCCAATAAAGTCATTGGTTGAGTCATATATTGAATACTCGTCAACGAAGATAGCTTTCTTGCAGGAAAGCTCCAAATCAGAAAATGCAACCTCTAAAATAATTTGGGGAGGATGGGTTTTTTCTTGAATGTCGGAAGTTAAAGTAAACAAAGTCCGCCGACCAACTAATAATGTGTAAAAGCTGTTTGACTTTCCTGGGGGTTATTTTTTGTCCTTCGGTTCGCTTCTTCGAACTCAGCTGACGTTCAGTATGCAGGCGTTTCGCCGCGTCGTGGTCAGTCACGCCCCTTAAACCATTGCCCGGTTGCGGCTTCCTGATACAGGTTCCGGCGGGGTCAGGTCATCCGCCGATGGCCGTCATCGGACGCAGCGGCTGGTAGAGGTCGCGGAATTGATGTTCCTGGGGTTTCAAACGCAAGGCTTCCAGGAATAATTGCCGCAATACCGTATCGTCACTGTGATTGCGCAGGGCCTCGCGCAAATCAATTTCGCCGTGATCCCCGAGACAGGGACGGATTTTCCCGTCCGACGTGAGCCTCATTTTGTTGCAGTTCTCGCAAAATTGAAGATTCGTCAGCGCCCCGACGAAACCCACCAGTGCGCCGGTTTGTTTCAACAGAAAATACTTTGCCGGGCCATGGCCAATCTTCACGTCCGGCCGGGGAATCAATTCGTCGCGCTGGCCCAGCAACTGCATCGCTTCGCCGACCGGCAGAAAGTTCTTCTCCGTCAGGACGTCCGTTCGCGTCAAGGGCATCAGCTCGATCAACCGCAACGGCAGGCGGTGTTCAGCCGCAAACAGAACGAGCGGCCAGAGTTCCTGCTCATTGACGCCGCGCATGAGCACGCAGTTCAGTTTCACGCGGTCGAAACCCGCCGCTACGGCGGCGCGGATGCCGGCAATGACGGCATTCACGTCGCCGCCGGTCACCTGCCGGTAAACCCGCGGATCCAGTGCATCGAGACTGATGTTGACCGTGTTGGCTCCCGCGTCGCGCAGCGGCTGCGCCAGCCCGGCGAGCTTGATCCCGTTCGTCGAAAGCCCAATCACTTCCACGCCGGAAATTTGTTTCATGCCCCGGATGATTTCCAAAATATCGCCGCGCACCAGCGGTTCGCCGCCCGTCAGCCGGAATTTTCGGAAGCCCAGTTCTGCCGCCACGCGCACCGCCCGGATGATTTCGTCCGCGGTCAGATGGTCCTGCCTGCTTTCCCAGCCTTTGTAGCCTTCCGGCATGCAGTAGAGACACCGTTCGTTGCATCGATCGGTAATCGAGATGCGCAAATAATCAACAGTGCGGCCAAACGTATCGTTCATTTTCTCATGTTGTGTGCGGGTCTTCGCCCCGCAAATGGGCCATGCCCTCGCGGATCGCCGGCGCGAGAATCTCCAGACACTCGCGAACCGCCGAAGGCTTGCCCGGCAGATTAACAATCAACGTTTTCCCGCGGGTGCCAGCCAGCGCACGCGATAATATCGCCGTTTTCACCCTGGCCAGCGACTGCATCCGCATTGCCTCGCTGAAACCCGGCAATTCCTTTTCCAAAATCGGGCGGGTCGCCTCCGGCGTTACGTCGCGGGCGGCAATTCCTGTGCCTCCCGTTGTCACAACCAAATCACAGTTTAATTCATCCGCGAATTTTTTCAATGTTCCTGAAATTTTTTCCACTTCATCCGGCACCACCACCGGTTCAAATGTTGCCTCGCTGCCCAAAAACTCCCTCAAGACCTTCTCGATCTCCGGCCCGCTGCGGTCCTCGTAAATCCCGGCCGAGGCGCGGTCGCTGACGGTGATGCGCCCGATTTTCATTCCTTGATTTTCTTCACAAGATGAATGTCCCCGATGCGCATTGTTTTGTCCACCGCCTTGCACATATCGTAAAGCGTTAACGCCGCGACACTGACGCCGGTCAGCGCTTCCAGTTCGACACCGGTCTGCGAATGCGTTTCCGCCGTGCAAACAATTTCGATGGCCGCAGCCCGGACACGAAATTTTATTTCTACGTGGTTGAGCGCCAGCGGATGGCATAGTGGAATCAGCTCCCCGGTCCGCTTGGCCGCCTGAATGCCGGCGATTTGCGCCACAGTCAGAACATCACCTTTAGGCAGCGCGTTCTTTTTAAGGGCGCGAATGGTTGTGGGCTGGCAAATCAATCTGCCTTCAGCGATGGCGCGGCGGCGCTGCACCGGTTTGTGGCCGACATTGACCATGCGCGCACCGCCGGCTTCGTCCAGATGCGAAAAAGTATGTGTTTTCACTTCGCAGCAGCCGATGTGAACGGCTCATTCTCGAATCTTCGTCGAAAGGTTAGAGCGGACTCACGTCCGCTGCTACAATTATTCGATGGTTGTCGGCAAAAACTCGACTTCGGTGCCTGGTTCAAGGGAACCCCGATTCGCCGACACCAGAATCAAGGCGTTGGTTTCGGCCAAACAGGTCACATCGCCGGAACTCGCCCAGGCCAGCGGATGCAAACCCGCCGTATCCAGCCGGGCCGGCCATAGAGTTTCGCGCGGATTCGGCCCGTCTTCAAGCTTCGCCGCCAGCGTTCCGCGTTGGAAGGTTGGCCCCTCGCCGCCAGCCAGTCTGGCCAGAGCCGACGCCACGAACAGATGAAAGCAAACAAAATGCGACAGGGGATTGCCAGGCAACCCAAAGGCAATACGGATTTTATCCGGTGGGGCGAGGCTATTGACGAGCCGGCTAGCGGGGACGCTCGCCCCACCGGCGATTCCAAAAATCAATGGCCGGCCGGGACGAACATTGACCTGCGAAAAAATGATTTCAAAGCCGAGCCATTCCAGCAATGAACGCGTGAAATCCTTGTCGCCCACACTGGCGCCGCCGGAAACCAGAAGCAGGTCCGAATTTTCGAATGCCGGTTGCCGATTGCCGGTTGCCGATTTCGCCAGTTCGAAATTTTCCGGCAAATGCGCCTGTTCCAGGTCGCCGGAGAATCCCTGGAGCAGGCTGCGGATCAAAATGGAATTGCTGTCACGGATCTGGCCCGGCCGGGGGGTTTGTTCCGGCGGTATGATCTCATCGCCGGTCGTGAAATGAACCACGCGCAAACGCGGGCTGACCAGCGGTTGAGTACAACCGGCAGAGGCGAGCAAAGCGAGTTTGCCCGCATCGAGCCGCGCGCCCGTTTGCACGAGCGGCTGCCCTGCCCTGACATCTTCGCCGCGTTGGCGCAGGTTCAAAGCCTCTTCGTGCCTGACGATCCGGATTTTGTCGCCCGTGCGTTCGACATTTTCCTGCATGACCACCTGTAAATTTTCGCACGGCAGAGATGCACCGGTAGCAACGCGGACGGTTTCGCCGGCCTTCAACGCGCGCGGCTGCCAATCGGCGGCGTGCAGCGTGTCCACGACCCGGAAAGATTCTGAATCGTCGTTCTGCAAAATCGCATAACCGTCGCGGGTGGAGCGGTCGCAATCGGGAAAATCTTCGGAGGCACAAACGGTTTCGCGCAGCACACGGCCAAAGGCCTCGGCCAGCGGCACGCGCATCGCGGGCCGAGGCTGGCAACGGGAAACGATTTCAGCCAGCGCCTCCTCCAGGGACATCCGTGAAGGTTTAGCCGCCGATTTCCCCTCAGCCGGCCTTGCGGCCACCTTCTCCCCGCCCGGCGGGGAGAGCGATGGGGCGAGGGGCGCGCGATTTTCTTTTGATTCAGCTTCGACCGGCAACGCCCGCCGTTTCCAGATGGGCACGTCCTGCTTCAGCCGATCCATGAATTCCGCGAGCAGAGCAATGGCCTCGCCACGGTGACTGGCCGCAACGCCAACGTAAATCGCCGTCTCACCCACCGGAATGACGCCGACGCGATGAATGACTTTCGCCGCGAGACACGGATGCCGCGATGAAATTTGTTCAAGCCGCCGCCGGATTTCGCGTACAGCCATTTCGGGATAGGCCTCATATTCCAGGGCGGAAATGGCCTGGTCATTTTCCTCGCCGCGAACGACACCCCGAAATTCCAGCCACGCACCGTGCGTCTCCATTGACGGTGGCGGCGAAATGTTCTCCGGTATCGGCCCGCGCGTGATTTGGATTTCGCTATTCATGCGAGAAATTCAGCCACCCGACACGGGCGGAATCAATGCCACCTCGTCGGCGTTGACAAATGTTGTTTCGGGCGCGGCGTACTCGTAATTTTTTGCGAGCCGGACACAGGATCGATATGCCGCAAGCTTTGGAAACTGCTTCAGCAATTCCGCCCAAAGCTGTTCGCCGTTCAGCGGCGAGGCTGGCGCGAGTTCAACCGAATCGCAACCGGTGGCGTCCTTGAGTTGGGTGAAAAAAAGCACGCGCATGGGAAGTTTTTAGCAGCAGTTTCAGCGCGGCACAAGATGGATGGCCGGGGTTTTGATGAGGGCGGTGATGGTTTCGCCCTCGCGCAAGGCCAGTTCGGCACAGGCCGCGCGCGTCACCAGCGCGAACAAGGGGAATCCAGCGTCCAGCTCAACGCGTACGAGCGCGCCCGCTGGCCGGAAGGAAACGATTTCCGCAGGCAGGCGATTGCGCACGCTGCTTATGGCCACGTCGCGCTGAAGCACCACGTCCTCGCCGCGAATGCAGACAAAAACCGCACGGGCCGGTGTCGCGGGCGCCAGGGCGGTGAGCGTGACGCGATTGAGGCTCACGGTGGCGAGCCCTTCGTTGATGCCCGTGATCTGCCCGGGTTGCAGAGTTTCCACGCCGACAAATTTGGCAACTTCCGCGTTGGCCGGACGGGCAAAGACGTCGGCCACCGGCCCGGTTTGCATGACCTTGCCGTGGACCAAAACGACAAGCTCGTCCGCCAACGTGAGGGCCTCGAAGCGATCGTGCGTCACGCACAGCATCGGAATCCGGAATTCGTCGCGGACGCGGGCGAGGTAAGGAATGATTTTTTCCTTCAAAGCCACGTCGAGACTGGCGAGTGGCTCGTCCAGCAACAACAGGCGCGGCGACGCGAGAAGAGCGCGGGCGAGGGCGACGCGTTGTTTTTCGCCGCCGGAAAGCTCTGTCACGCTGCGTGCAACCAACGGCTGGATTTCCAGCACTTCGGCCACGTGTTCAAGGGTGAACCACGGGCCGGTGGCCCGGGGATGCTGGCCGTAAAGCAGATTCTGCCGGACAGACAGATGCGGGAACAGCGCGAGGTCCTGCGGCACGTAGCCGATGCCCCGCCGGCGCGTTGGCACGAAAACATTTTTTGCCGTGTCAGCCAAAACGGTCTGGTCGAGCTGGATGAATGCCGAATGCGCGGTCCGCAATCCGGCGATGAGATCGAGCAGCGACGTTTTGCCCGCACCGGAAGGACCAAAAACGGCCGTGACCCGGTTACGCGCCTCGATGTCAACCTCGAGCGTGAAACCGGCGAGCGGCAGCGAAATGTTTTTCAGAAGCAGACTCATGCTCTTGCTTTTTTCCGGCGCAGGAAAAATTCGCTGCACCAGACGGCGGCGAAGGCCAGTACGACCGAGACACCCAGCAGGCGGAAAGCGTGAGCGTCCTGGCCGAGTTGCACGTTTTCAAAAATGGCAAGGGAGATCGTCGCGGTTTTGCCCGGCAGATAACCGGCAACCATGATGGTGGCGCCGAATTCGCCCAGCGCGCGGGCGAACGCGAGGAGCATGCCACCGACGATGCCGCGCGCGGCCAGCGGGAGGGTAATGGTGAAAAAAACGCGCCAGCCACCGGCGCCGAGGGTGCGAGCGATCTGCTCCAAACGCGGGTTGACCTCTTCAAACGCTACACGCGCGGAGCGGATCAGCAGCGGCACCGACATCACACTCAGCGCCAGCAACACCGCCCGCCAGGTGAAGATGATATCGAGGCCGAGGCGGTCATGCAGAAAACCGCCGACCGGACCGCGCCGGCCGAAAACTTGAAGCAGGATCAAACCGACCGCCACG
Organism: Verrucomicrobiia bacterium; assembly: GCA_035279985.1. Lineage (GTDB taxonomy): Bacteria > Verrucomicrobiota > Verrucomicrobiia > Limisphaerales > UBA11358 > UBA11358. Next base: position 22,185 of record DATEGR010000067.1, on the reverse strand, counting down.
GGCGGCATGACGAGCGGCAGCGTGACGATGGTTTCCACGAGAGATTTGCCCGGCCAATTGCCTCGCGCCAGCGCCCAGGCAAGCGCCAAACCAAACGGCAGGATCACAACCGTGCTCAGCGCAGCTACCCACACCGTGAATCCGACAATCTGCCATTCCACGGCCGTCATTGCCGTAACAGGAAGCCATACCGCGTGAAGACCTGTCCAGCTTCTTCGGAGGTAAGGTAGTTCAGCAACTTTTTGGCGGCCTCGGGTTGTGGCGAGCCCTTCACCAAGGCCATCGGGTAACGGATGTCCGGACCATCAGCGCGCGGAACTTCATAAGCGATTTTGACGCGTTTGGAGATGACGGCATCGGTTTTATAGACGACCCCGGCGTCCACGTTACCGGACGCGACGGCAGCGAGCGCGGCACGGACATTTTCCGTCGGAATAACTTTCGGCTCGATGACCGACCAGAGGTGTCGTTTTCCCAGCCAGGCTTTGGCGTAAACGCCCGCCGGCACGGCCCCGGGATCGGCGAGCGCGAGGCGTTTGATGCCGGCATTGGTAAGATCGTTCGCTGATGTGATTTGCAGCGAACTGGCTTGGGGGGTGACGACGACCAATGAATTGCCCAGGCGGTCCTTGCGCGTGGCGGGGTTGATCAATCCTCGCTTCGCCAGCGCGTTCATTTGCGCTTCGTCAGCGGAAAAGAAAATGTCGGCGGGCGCGCCGGCTTTGATTTGCCGCGCCAGCGTGCTGGAGGCGCCGAAGTTGAACGTGATGGCATCGCCGGATGTTTTTTTGTAGGCGGCGGCAATTTGTTTCAGGCTATCGGTCAAACTGGCAGCAGCAAAGACCATGACTTCTTTGGAGGAGGCGGAATGCAGTGGCAGCAAGAAGGTACCCGCCCAGATAACCAGGGAGAACAGGTATATCCTTCCCGTTCGCTGCCGCGAGGAGGATCGGTGGTTTGTCATAAATTCCCGCTAAAATGGAACCCGCACGGTCAGGATAAAATTGTGGCGATAAAGCGGATGGTCGGTCACGGCGGCCTGATAGCCCGCCCCCACAGTCAGTCCCACGCGACCTGCGATGGGAATTTTCCCAACCACCAGCCCCGGGGTAATGAAAGCCTGGTCCAGTCCATCGTGTTTGCCATTGGGCCAGTGAGTGTAATTGACTTCCACTTCCGGCCAAAGATTTTTCATCACCCGATATTGAAACGCCGTGTTCAGCAATAGCGGCGTTCCTGCGCCAGCCGGCGCGCTGCCCTCATCAGGCACGGACACGCCGAAAGTTGTCTGGAAATCGAAATCGCCCCAGCCTTTGCCAAAGGCGATGGTGGGAGTGACGGCATAGTGATGGGTTGTGAAGTCGGCACTCCCGGTGGGCACTGAAAGACCCAGGAACGCCGTGAGGATGTAGTTGCCTGCTTCCTCATTGGCGGACAAGAAGCGGTATTTAAGCAGGAAGCTCTCATCGGCCCAGCCTTGCTTGTGCGGCGAGGTGTCTTCGGATTCCCACGCCGGCACCCCAAAAATCAGCTCGATGGGTTCCGCCGGGATCAGCTCCAGTCCTTTGCCGCCGCCGAAACTTTTCAAAGTAGCACCTCCCGGCACGGTTTCCCATGACTGGTCATAACGAAGTTCCTGTTCCAGGCGGGGCGTGACAGTCACCAGCGGGGTGATCCAATGCGGCTGCTCCGCCTGGGTTCTGGACACGCGCGCAAACCAGTCGCTGAAATACTTTTCCGCCGGTGACGCAGCGGGCGGAACCCTCTGACCGTTGCCTTCAAGGCCATCGGCCCGACAGGGCACCACCGCCATCAGCGCCCACAGCAGTAAGTTGACTGAAATATCGGGAAAAATCCGACCCTTGATCATTCGCATCGGGCGAACTTACCGGACCGTTATACTTTGTCAAATATAACGACTTATTTTCCATTTGTCCGGGAAGGGCACATGGTTTCAGCTATACACGCAACAGTTTTTGCAGGGCCCGCCAGTCCACCCGAATCACCTTCAGACTGTCGTGTTCCATCTGCCGGTATAATGCCAGCACTTTGCGCCCTGCCGGAGTCAATTCCGCGCCACCGTGCTCATGACCGCCGCGGGCGGCTTTAATGACCGATTGTTTAAAGCATTTGTTCATTTCCTGGATGAGTGACCAGGCGCGCATATAGGACATGCCCATGCGTGCGGCAGCCGCGACGATGGAACCGGTTTCTGCTATTTGCTCCAGCAAATCCGCTTTGCCGGGCCCAAAAGCGATTCTTGTTCCACAGGCGATGCGGAAGCGCGGGCGCAGCTCCGGTCGGGCGGCGGAGCGAATGTTCCTTTTCATAGGCTGCCATCAGCCTAACTGAGCAGCAACAATTTGCAAAATAATCGGAGATCGGTTGGATTCCGTCTAAATTCAAATTTTTGCCACGGAATCCATCTCTCTGCCGGTTGCCTCCGGTCAGTTCGGTTGCAAGCGGTAAAAACGGGTTTGGCTGGAATCCACCGGCAGGGTGACGGTAAACACTGCTCCCGTGGTTTGGGGCGTATTGGGCACCGACGACCAGACGGTTGAAGGCGCCAAGGTGGTTGTGGTCGTCAAGGTCAAAGCAGCTCCACTGAATGGCCACTGTAACTGTAGATTCGAACCATTCAGCGAGGGGCTGATCAAAAGTGGGGCGGCCATTCCGCCAACGGCGCTGGCCACCGGCAGAACATTGCCACCGGCATCAAAAAACGACGCCGTATTGAAACCGGCTTCATTGACACCGCTGGCCGCTTGATACTCTGCTCCCCAATAGACGAAGCCCGCCCCGAGGTGGTTGGGCACACTTTCCACAATCCTGGCCAGCGCGGCGATGAAACTGACCTGACCAGCCGGCGTAGGCGGATAGCCAAAAAGCTGGCCAAGCCAGGCGGACGGACAAGTATTGGTGTAGGGAAAAGCGTCCTCAGCGACGATGATGGGTTTGCCGAATTCAACCGCTGCATTGCTGAGACAAATATTCAGATTTGTGGGTGATCCATGGTAGAAGGGGTAATAACTCTCGCCGATGATATCGTAAGGCACTCCTTGAGCATTCAGGTTTTCAAAATACGCCTGGGTCGTGCCCCAGTCGCCGCCTCTGTCAATATGAACGATGATTTTAGGCATTTTAGCGCCCGTAGCATTCGTCGCATCCTCGATTCCCTGGATGGCCGCATTCATCAATTGGCCGAGCCGGATCCACGATGGGTTGGAACTGCTCCACGGGCCCGTAAGCTGTCCATTGGTCCACAACATGCCGTGGGTGATTTCATTGCCAATCTGGACGTAGTCCGGCATTGCCCCCGCGGCCGCGAAAGCGACGATGGTGTTGCTGTTGTAAGTGCGCATCTGCGACACCAGTTGGACGAAAGTCAGGCCGGCCCAGGCCGCCGGGGTGGTTTGATGACCCGGATCGGCCCAGGTGTCGGAATAATGAAAATCCAGCATGAACTGCAAGCCGGCGTTTTTGACCCGCACCGCCAGTGGCACGGTGTAGTTGGTATTATTGCCGTAGTTGTATGGGTCCGCGCTGGCCTGAGCCGGGCTGCTGGTCCAGAGCCGCAGCCTGATACAATTAATACCGTGATTTTTGAGAATCTGAATCCCGTCCTGAACCTGTCCGCCATCCTTGTAGGCAATACCCCGAGCTTCGAAAAATTTCAGATCGGAAAAGTCCGCCCCGGCGATAAAGCTGTTCTGCGCGAGTGATACGCCCGGCGCAAAAAGCGCCGCTATCGCTAAAGTGAAACAGGCAAATTTCATTCCAATAATGCTTAGCTCGATCCAGCCGTTACAACCTAAAACTGAAGCTGGAGTCATTCCAGTTTTGTGTGAACAACTCCAGCTTCGTCCCAAACTTGCGTTCCAGTTGTTTACGGACCGTTCTTCAACCGGAAAAATTTCTGGGATCCGGTGACAGGCGCAGGCAGCGAATACAGCCCGTATGTGTTCGGCACATCCTGCCAATTCAAGCTGCTGCTCAAATTGGTGGAACTCTGCAACCTCACTGCCGGGTTTCCAACCCAGGACAGATTGAGGTTGCCGCCCGTCACCCCGCCGACATTGATGCCGCCCACGACTCCGAGGTCCGAGACCTGGAAATTATTAAAGTTGAAGGTGCCTCCGCTTCCTACGGTGACGAATACCAGACCGGCCCCGGTCATGACACCGCTCAAGTTGCCGGCTGCCGGCGACCCGATCAGCCCGCCCGAACTGGTTACGGTCAAATTATTCCAGTTCGCCGCGGCCGGATTAAAGCTCATTGTGTAGGTGGAGTACACCGAGTTCGAAGCCACATTCGGCCCCAACAAGGCATTCGCGGAAACGTACCAATTGTTGCCATTAAGTTGCACCGCCACGTAAGCCGCGACGTTGGTGGATGACGCCGAGTTTGGCGCAATACTCGCCGAAATGCTCAAGTTTGGATAAGCTGCCAGGTCGATATTCGGGAAAGGCAGTCCAGATTGATTGGTATCGGAGGCAGCAGTTGCGTAATACACAGTGGTGCCCGCGCTTCCCAGAAAGGCAAAAACTGCTCCCTGGCTTGCCGAGCTCGTTCCGGGCGTACCGGCCTGGAATAGAGCGTTGGGAGTGCTGGGAACCGCTTCGGTCCACCCGACACCGCTAATCGAGTAGTTGCCTGCAACCGGGCCGACAAACGGAAACACTTCTGAATAAATGAAGCCAACGGGAGGGCTGGTTACCGTCAGTGTAGTAGGCCCACCGGCAGCTGATAAAGTGCTGTTATCACCGCCAGCAGCGTTGGTGACATACGCAACTATCTGCAGACTATTATCGTTGGTATTTAAATCGGCGATTGTCAAAGTCGGCGTGGTTGCGCCGGAAATTCTGCCCCCATTGGAAACAGGGACGCCATTTGTCGTCCAACTATAAGTGAAAGGTGATGTTCCACTGGCGGAAACGCCAAAACTGGCGCCACCGCCTGAGGCGACAGTTACGTCAAGCGGATAGTTCTGGTTGATGTTCGGCGGCCTGCCCACCGCCTGGTTGGTGATGATTTCGAAACTCTGGAAATTCATGTCTGAACCAGTTCCGGTATTGTGAGCAACCACCAGGCCGGCACCAATGATATTGCCGGTCAACGGGCTTGCAGCCGGAGCACCGATTACGGCACTGCCGCTGGTAATGGTGAGGTTATTCCAATTGCTCGCCGCGGGGTTGAATCCATATTGATAGTTTTGATAAGGGCTTAGCGCCGAGAGATCGATCGCTTGAGGCTGGGCAGAGCAGAACCAGCCGTTCGTCATCTTAACCGCCCAATAAACCGAGATGGCTCCGGAAACCTGCCCGGGGCCATTCCCGGGGACGAAACCGGCCTGGAAAGTTACGAAAGGATAACTGGCGGGATTGATATCGACAAACGGCAGTCCGGAGATTCCTGCGTCATTGGTATCCGTTGTGTAATAAGCGTTGGTGGTGGCAATGGGAGAATATGAAAAGACGTCGCCAAGACCACCGCCAGCCTGGTAAATGCCGATGCCTGTGCTGGCCGGTGCCGCGACGACCCAGCCCACACCGGTGATAGGGGTGTTGCCGTTAGGTCCAAGATAAGGAAAATTCTCCGCATACAAAAGACCAGGAGGCACATTGCTGACGATCAACTGCAGACCGCTATTGGTAGCACTGCCAAATTTGTTCGTCACGACCACCATGTAGAAGGAACCCGCATCGCCGAGGTTACAGTTGGTGATAGTCATCGTGTTGCCGGCTGTGCCGAGGTATCTTCCTCCATTAATATTCACGCCATTGGTCTGCCATTGGTAAACCAACAGTGGACCGGCAAAGGTGGATACAAACGCGGCCCCGCCGCCAACGTAGACGTATTGCGGGGTCACCGCCACGGCGGTATTGGTGGGCGCGATCTGCGGGAAATCGCCCGGTCCCTGGTTGATGAGCAGCTCGTTATAATTAAAACCACCCGGAGTATTGATTTCAACAATACCGATGCCGGTGATGAGTGAGGTCAAGTTGGGAGATGCCACAGAACCGATTGTTACATTGGTGGTACCGTTTATGGTCAGGGTTTGCCAGACATTGGCCGGATTGGTATAAACCAGGGAAGCATTCGTAAATTGCGGATACCCGGCAGTGTATTCGGGCAACTGGTAAGAGGTCGCCACATACCATTGTCCTCCCACTTGAACTGCAAAATAGTTGGTGGCTGGATTGCCTCCATTGGGATCCCGAACCTCCAGGTTAAAGGTCAGGTTCGTGTACAGCGTCGGATCAATATTGGCGAAACTGGAATTACCCCCAGCACCCGATCCCGCAGCGCTTGTGGTATAAAGCATCCCCGGCAGGTTGGTGGTCTGAAAGCCCGTAAAATAAACCGTGTTTGCGGGCAAGGCCAGACCGAGCGTGGGATCGCTCGCGCCGGTGGCCGTATAGATGCCGACGTAGGGCCCGGCACTCTGTGACGCGGCAATCGCTGTCCACCCAACCGTATTGATATTGCCGTTCCCGGTAACACCACTGTTACCCGTGCCCCAGTTTTCGGTGTAAATAGTCACCGCAGATGCAAACGGAACCGCGCTCAAAAGAACGCTGCCGATGACGGCGATGGATAGAATTTTTTTCATGGTTTTATGGGTTTGTTTGGCTTATCTTTTTTGTGCAGGCTGATAGCAGCAAAGTCACAGGCATTGGGAAATCCGGGAGCCATGGTTTTGACTAATCGTAACTGTTCATCCAGGCGCGAAACCTGCTCAGGGCTTGGGTCGGATCGTAAATCTTGCTCCAAGGCATTTGCCAAAGCTCCTTCAAGCCCACGAACCTGACCGAACCATCCACGAACGTCATGTCCACAGGCTTTCTGCTGGCGTGTCTGGGAATGCAAAAAGACGGCAACTCATCGAAAGCCCCACAATCACCTTCGTTCGCAGGCGCTGCATCGAGTGTGGTATTGTAGCTGCCGCCAGCGTGCGGGTTGCTTCCCTGCCACACACAATCAGCAAATAAGGGTGTCCGCGACGCGTACCTGCCGGCTCCTGTCATTGTCCGCCAATATCCTGGCGAATCCGCTACCGCAGCGGCACCAGCAGCAGCCAATTCCGCATCCGGGGGATTGGCCAGCCAGCCGTTAAATCCATAACTGCCGGCCATGCCGGCACGGCCCCACGGAGTCGCAACCGGATAGCCGTTCGTGCCCATGATGCCCCAGGCCAGAAAGGTGGTGCCGGAAGTAACCCAAAAATTCGCAAGTGAACTGCGCATCTTTGTTGCCGCTGGACAGTAGCATAGCTTTCCGCCCATGCCGGTCCCGCTAACGGATCCAGGCATGTATGGCTGCAACGCAAACATCCACATCCCATTCGGATCATACCAACCCAACGGCAGACTGTCATGGTGGTCGCCGGCATACATCGGAAAGGCCACCCCCCATTGCCTCAGATTTGATACGCATACAATCCGCTGCGCCCTGATCTTCGCGGCGGACAGGGCCGGCAGCAATAACGCCGCCAAAATCGCGATGATGGCAATCACCACCAGCAATTCAATCAGCGTGAAGCCCGATGGCAACGGTGAGTTGTTATTTGACTTTGATGGTTTCAAATTGGGTATCGGCATCGGTTGTGAATGAATTATCCGTATTGCGTATTCGATATACGGCTCTTTACGTGATTTCACATAAACAATGAACAGGACAGTTTAGCATTATTTGTTTCACCGTCGAGATGACAACGTGCGCATTGTTTCACCTGCTGCATGATTAATCAGGGCAAACGTAGTTGCTTTTTCCCGCTTTGCCTAGCCTCACAAATGTAGAGTATTAGGGCCGACGTAGCCTGAACTGACAAGCGGCATAACCGCTTTTGAATCAAGGGCTGTTTTCGATGCCCTTTTTGTCTTGCGGGAATGGATTTGAGCGCAGTTTGGACCTATAACGGTGGCATGTTTGTTTTAAGCATGATGGAACTACGGTCTTACGATCTTTGGTTGAGCCGGTCGGTGCGGTGAATTTCGGCAGGGAGAACCGATGAACTTAACGACCGGAACGAAAATGCCGCCTGTTGGCACAAGCGGCACTTTGTGATGTTCACGATCCGCAAAATCAAAACTAACGGGCAGGGAATACCCTTCGGCGCACAATCAAAAGCAGCGCGCCCAAACCAAGGAATGCGCTGGCAACCGGTTCGGGTACCACGGTGTACATATACGCCGCCGTGCCGAACTTCGAGGCTGCTCCCCCTGCATCTGTCGCAGCGTCATAAGCGGAGGTGCCATTGTAAGGGGTGTAGGCATTATCTGTCTCCGCAGGATAACTGCTGAGCAATGAACCATAGGCGGATTGACCGATACCATTAGGATAGGAGGACACAACGTCGAAGTAGAAACTGCCACCGACGCTCAATCCGAGGCTGCTTAACGGCCTTGTGAAGGTGACGAAATTAAATCCAGTGCCGCCGGAATCATAGGCGGCTCCCGAACCCATCGTCCAAACACCACCGCTATAGTACGCTGAATTGGCGCCCGTATTATAAGTGGCAGCAAAGGCGTTTTCACCAGTGCTGATGCCCAGACTGGGACCCCACCCGTTGAGGGCTCCCGCAGAGTTAAAGAGCGCACTGCTTCCACTGGCACCCTGGCCAACATCCTGCAGCAGGACATAATATTGAACGTATGCGCTCTGCGCCGCGCTCGTATTGATGGTAAAGGTGATGCTGCTGGCAGTGTTGTTGATGACAACGCTGCTGATCCCCTCCCCATTTCCGCCGCCGCCATTGGCGGTACCGGGACCCACATAAGTGACCTGAGCTTTTGCCGGCAAAACGGCCAGTGTGAACGCAGCAATAACAGTAGTAACCAAAGAAACAGTTTTCATAGATGATTGTTTTACGGGTTCGCTAATTCCATTAATTATGCCCGGAATCCCTGAGTTTGCCTAGCCTCACAAATGTAGAGTATTCCAACCAGTCCCCAGAGTTGGAAAACGGTGTAAATTATTGTGAATTAACGACTATCCTGTTTTTCCTGTTTGGTTGAGCGGAACTTGAGGGCGGCTTCGGTGCGGGAGCGGACATGTAGTTTATTATACACGTGCCGGAGATGCCAACGCACCGTGCCATCGGTCAACCCCAGGCGGTCGGCGATTTGTTTGTTAGGGAACCCGTTGGCCAGCAATTCCAAAATCTCCCGCTCGCGAGCCGTAAGGTCTTCCACTTCCATGGCGGTTGCCAGCGGTTCTTGAAACGAAGCGATCACCTTGCGCGCGATCTCGCGCGACATCGGAGCACCCCCCTGCCGGACTTCACGGATGGCGGCGATGAGTTCTTCGGGCGCACAACGTTTTAACAGGTAACCGCATGCCCCCAGGCGCAATGCTTTGAAGATCCGCTCGGTGTCTTCATAGACCGTCACCATGATAATATGGACCGAGGGCAGCAGCTGTTTCAATTGAGCGAGACAATCAATTCCCGACATGTTGGGCAGCTGAATGTCCATCAGCACGATTTCAGGCTCGTGTTTGGGAATCACCTTCAACGCCTCTTCCGCCGTCGCACAGGCGCAGACACAGCGGCATTCCGGGTCCGCGTGGATGAATTCCATGAGACTCTCACGAATTACTTTGTTATCTTCAACAATGGCAATCTTGGTCATGAACTTAAAGGCATGTAAAACCGTACCGTCGTGCCGTGACCGGCTTCGCTGGCGATTTCAAATCTTCCACCCAATTTTTCGATGCGCGCCCGCATGTTGGCCACGCCGTCCATTTCCTCGGTGTGAATTCCCGGGGAGAATCCGCGCCCGTTGTCGGCAACGATCAACCGCACCTGACCCTGTTCGGCCTGGATGCGCAAGCGGACTTCCGACGCGTCGGCGTGACGCACCACGTTGGTCAATGCTTCCTTGAACGCCAGAAACAACTGATGCCGGTGCCGTGAATCCACCGTGGGATCAGGCGTCCCAGGCATGCCTTCCAGGCGCCAGGCGATGTTGGCCAGACCCAGAAAACGATCCGCGTAAAGACAAAAATAACTGACCAGCGACGCAAGGGAATCGTGTTTCGGATTCATCGCCCAGACAATTTCATCCAGCGCGGTGACCATTTCGCGGGCTTTTTCGCGCGCTTGTTCCAGGTAATGGTTCCGTTTTTCGTCGGGAGCGGTCGTCGATCTCGACCGGGCGGCCAACATGCTGATTTCCGTAATGCCGGAGCCGAGTTCGTCGTGCAAGTCCTGGGCAATCCGGGCGCGCTCCTGCTCCATGGCCCGCTGGTGCTCGACATTCTGGCGTTGCCGGATTTGAGCTTCGAGTTCCCGGGTGCGTTGTTCCACCTGCCGATGCAATTGAGTGATCCATAACGCGGCCGCCGCCAGCACGCACACCAGCACACCCATCATGACCAGTAATCGTTCCAGCGTCCACCACGGTGGCCGGGCCAATACTTTGATATCCCCCGGTGAATTGAGCAGCAATTCGAAGGAGGTAATATCCTGCCCCACTGCCCGGTTCCCGCCTTCACCCAGATAAACCCCGACCAGCTTCAAACGGGTGCCTGGCGCCAGCGAATGCACGGAATCATTCCTGGTATTGAGCCGGGCCATAAAAGTGCGGACGCCGCTCCGCATTTCCAAAGCCTGGCCGGCCGGCGTTTCCCTCACACTCACGAGCAATCCGTCCACGGTGACGAGCGTCGAGTCATACTCCGCATGGATCAAGTTGTCCGGTTGCAGCTTGCGGGCCTTTGGCAGGGTGGCGTGGCCGGTTTTGCGCGCCACAGCTTCATGCAGGAGCGGCGAAGCCCCGCTCAAACCCGGGAAGCCGACCACTTCCACCCGATCACCAGCTTCCAGCCCCGGAACCGGTTTCTTCAAAATAAATTGCACGCCATATTTGCCATCCATCAGATAATACTCGGGCGCTTGCGCATAAATAATCTGTCCGGAAATTTTCACCCGTTGGAATACGCCGGCTTGCGGGTTGAACTGCAACAGTTCGGCAACGGTCTTCAGCGGAAGCGAAAACAAATCCGTCGGGGCCGGCTGATCCACCGAAATTTCCGCGCCATAAACCCGGATTTCGCCCACTTTTACCTGATGCGTCACATAATCCCACGATGCCAGCAAACAACCCCGCACGCGGACCACGGCATCTTCGTAGCGTTCCAAATCCGCCGTTTTAATCCCGATCACCCTTAACTCCAATTTGAGTTGGCCATCGCCCGTAAACAGCGTAACGCTATTGGAACTGACCGAAGTGACGATGCCCTGCAACTCGACATACTGGGCATCCAGGCTTCCGTTCATCAACTGCTCCCAGGCCGGGTGGACCGGCTGCGGCAAACGCCCCGCGCCGAGATTCCCGACATGGTCTGCGTCAACAATGGGAGCAAACAGGCTCGGATCGGTCTTGCCTGCGACCTCCAGATACTCACCGATCTTCGGCGGCACCGACCGGCTCTCGGAAGAATCAACCACATACAACCCCCGGGTCGCATCTTGAATGGTGAAGGCCTGGCGTTCGGGCAGGACACAGGTAACCACACCCTGGATTTTCACAGAATAGCCCCGTTGTGCCTCCTCCCGGTTCAATTGATGAACTTCACTGGCGGTGGTCAACACCGGCAGTGTTCCCAGGCCGGTGTCCTGGTTATTTGTCGCTGGATTGGCTGCCCCGATGATTTTGATCTCGCGTTTGTCTGAAACCAACAGGATACCGCCAACTTTTTCTCCCTCGGCATCGTAAACACTCTGACAAACCCCGGTAACCCGGACCCGGCTGTTCAAAAGCTGGTCCGCCGACAATCCTGAGCCATCCGCCACCTTGAGTTTCAGGCGGCCGGTTTCCGAGGTTAATTCCAAATCCCATCCGTCTTTCCGTTCACCGACAAAGGTGACCTTTCCTTCAACCTCAACCCATTGATAACCCCCGCTCTCGCTTAAGGTCTGCCCGATTATCATCCGGTGCGGTGTCGGCAATTCAATCTGTCCAATCGTTTCCAGCCGGAGCGGCCGTTCGCTGATGAATAATTGACTGCCATCATCCGAGGTAAGGTAAAAGGTATAGAGACCGTCACGCGGAATTTGAAGATAGCCTGTAAACTGCAACCCGACGTGCTCGTTGCGGCTCATGACACCCAGATCAAAGTTGGAAACGATCCCGGTTTTGAGAGGTACCAGCTCCGCGAAGTCAGGCAAGACTTCGCCGTCAGCTTCGTAACAGGCATAATTCAATCCGTTTGCAAAATTCGTTGCGCCAGTGGCATCCATTTGAACACGAAAGAGCGCTGCATCAGGAATTCTTTGACGGAGCAAAGCGGGCCCTTGATAGTCTACTTCCAATCCATATCTCTCAACGCCATTAAACCAATCAACGCGAAGGGGATGGCGACCCGCCTGAAGATAGACCGCGCCGGATTTTTCGATCATCGTATGGATGCCGTCGTCGTCCACCACCGGGCCCATGACGCCGAGTTGAACACCCGCGTCGCGCCGGGTAATGGTGCTCTCGCCCTCCAATCGCACCCGCTGGCCCGGCTGGAGGGATTGGCCGCGCAACTCCATTTCCAACTCGTCTGTCCCGGACGCATCCTGTAAAACAAATTTTCCCTGCGCCGGGTCCGCCCACAAAACATCTCCTTCCAAACGGATAAGATGGCTGATATTCGGGTTCTGGGAGCCGAGCCGGGAAAGTTGCACCAGGTTTGTCACTTCGGGCGAGTCTGGCTTTGCCGGAACCTGATCCGCCCAAACGTTGGCGGGCAGAGCCAGTCCCGCACCAAAAACCAAACCGCAGCCGATCGTGACGCTCCAACGTGACGTCCCAAACACTCTGCGGGCAGATGTGGAGAAAGGCTTCAAGAATTCAATCATGGTAGGACCGGGACTGAGTTTGTCGAGACTCCAACCTCCAATTCAACAGTGGTTCCCTGGAGCCCCGCCGCCGAGGCGCCGAGGCGAACCGATCCGGCTTCGCGGCCGGCTTGCACGATGGCGAGGCAACGGCCATGGAAGGCAAGTCTTTGTTTTGCCTTGTAATCTTCATGGCTGATGGGATTGCCGTTGTCCACGCCGATCATTGAAGCTGCACCTTGCAGATCAAACGACACCCGGTTGGTGGCTCCCGGCACGGTGTAACCCTGGTCATCAACAATTCTGACCGTCAGCTGGGCGACATCACGTCCATTGGCATTCAAGTTGGTACAGTCCGCGGTCATCACGATGGCGGCCGGATCACCGGTGGTATGGACCTCCTCCTCGCAGACTTTTTGGCCGTATTTGTACCCGACCGCTTTGAGGGTTCCAGACTCGTAGGGAACATCCCACGTCAGATGCAAGTCGGCGGTGGTACCGGTGGGCTGTTGCGGTCGGGCATAAGTGGCCCAACCCCCGGCATTGCCTTGACGCGGGAATTCCAACGACTTGACGCCAAAACTTTTTCCGTTCAGAAAAAGTTCCACCGTGTCGCAACTGGTGTAGCAAATCACCGGAATAACCTGGCCTTCATGTCCTTTCCAATTCCAATGCGGAAACAGGTGCAGCATCAAATTGGTCGTCCACTGGCTTTGATAAAAATAGTAGTTGTCCTTGGGAAACCCGCAGGTGTCGAGCATGCCGCTGGGCGACAACTTGCCAGGCCAACGCGATTCACCCAGATAATCAATCCCCGTCCATCCGAAATCACCAATGACGTAATCATGGACTTTAACAAACTTCCAAAGCTGCTCGGCGCGGATCATGGACATGGTATAAGCCGGCGGCCTTCTTATCGTGACTCCGGCGGGAGCACCACCAGAACTTCCGAAATCGCCCCAAAAGCCAAAGCCACCATTGGTGAGCGAGTAATCGCCGCGCGCGCCCACCACCACGCTTTCCGTTCCGATGAACTTTCGTTGCGGAAAGGCATGTCGGTCATCGTCATAAAAGGTCTCTCGCCGGGTTCCCCAGCGGTCCACGTAATTGTAGCCCACGATGTCCAGAAGATTCAGGAACGCCGGTGTCGCACTCTTGGTATCCGTGTAAACGTTGTCGCAAGCCGCGGTAACGGGACGCGTCGGGTCTTCCTGATGGCAAGTCTCGACGAGCGGACGGAGAATGTCAGCGCCGTTGGTGACGGTCTGTTCGGGAATTTCGTTGCCGACGCCCCAAATAACGATGCCGGGATGGTTGCGGTCGCGCTGCAGCATATCAATCAGATCACGTTGGGACCATTCCTTGAAATAGTCTGCATAGCCGTGGCGCACTTGTGCCTTCGATATTGTCCATTCGTCAAACGCTTCGTCCATGACGAGAAAACCCATGCGGTCGCACAGATCAAGCACTTCCGGCGCAGGGGGATTGTGACTCATGCGAATGGCGTTGCAGCCAATGTCTTTCAACTCTTTCAAACGCCGCTCCCAGACTCCAACGGGCACCGCTGCTCCAACCGAACCGCCATCCTGATGCAGACACATGCCCTGCATTTTGACGCGCTGGCCGTTCAGGAGAAAACCCTGGTTGACATCGTAGTAAATCCCGCGAATGCCAAAGGCGGTTTCGTAATCATCCATGACGTTGTTCGCGGTCTTCACCAGCGTGCGAACGCAGTAAAGGTTTGGCGAGTCGAGCGACCATAGACCCGGTTGGGGCACCTCGACGCTCTGGTCAAAAGTGCGGGTCGTTCCCGCAGCGATCCTTTTCTTCGATTCAGCCGTTGCCACGACGGTTCCTTCGGCAGTGACAACCTGACTGACCAACGTGATTTCACGCCGCTTCGGCAAATCGTTTTGAACCTGCGTGCGGATACGCACCGTTGCCAAGTTGGTTGAAACGATCGAGGTGGTCACATAAGTGCCCCAATGCGCGACATGGAGCGGTTCGCAGATCGTGACCCACACATGCCGATAGATGCCGGACCCGGAATACCAGCGGCTGTTGGGCTGGCGGGAGTTGTCCACGCGCACCGCGAGAACGTTGGTTGCGCCAAAATTCAAATACGGCGTGAGGTCATATTCAAAACCGAGGTAACCGGACGGCCGATGTCCGAGGTGCTGGCCGTTGATCCAGACATCGCTGTTCATATAGACCCCGTCGAATTCCACGAACACCTTCTTTCCGTGCCAGGTTTCCGGCGCGGTAAAGGTGCGGCGATACCAACCGATTCCAGTTGGCAGGTAGCCGCCGCTACCGCCAGTCGGGTCGGATTGTGTGTAAGGCCCTTCAATGCTCCAATCGTGCGGCAGGTTTACGATGCGCCAGGCCGAGTCATCAAAATCAGATTTGTCGGCACCAGGTTGGTCGCCCTTGATGAACTTCCAATTAAAGTCCGCGCTGAGCCGCTGGCGGGGCTGCTCGGCGGCTCGTAGCGGAGGGTTGCCAGACAGTACGGCCAGAACACCGACAACGATCGTGAGGAAAGAAATTGCCCGAGTCATCGGGAGTTTCCGGCAATCGGTTGGGTCTGACGCCATTGCATCAGCTTCGCATGAGCGTGTCATAGGACTTAGTTCTCATCTCCGGCTGCGCTCGACCGTCAACTCATACCAGGGTGTAACGATCTGGCCGACGGCGATCTCCCAACCCACGCCGGTTTTTTGGGCGATAATCGGGTCGCCAATGGGACGGCCCGAACCGTCCAAAGCTCTGGCCGAAACCGCGTTTGCCCGGGCGAGGTCGCGCAGCGTAATGGTGCCGGTCACAGGTTCAATCACCGTTGGCGTCCCGCCCCAATTGGCCGGAAGAGACTTCTCGGCATTCCAAGTCATGCCGGTATTTTCGACCCGCGAGCCGGTGACCAGGAGCATCCGGCTTGACGTTGAGATGGGTTTGGCCTCGAGGGAACTGAGAATGATCGCGCAAAAAGTGTTTGAGACATCCGCGGAAAGATTGCTGACACTTTTGCCGTTGGCTTTGACGAAACCAACCAGCGCCTGCGAGCACGGACTGTCAATGGTTACCAGACCCTTGTCAACCGGGTTGGTGTACCAGGTCAATTGGCCGGTGTCGCTCCGGCAGGGACTGGCAAGGTCGGCCGTGATGCGGGCTGTGGGCTGTCCATCCAGCGATTGGATGCGCGAAGCGTGTAGCAACGGCAAGGATAATGGAAAACCCGGCGTAAAGTAAGGGCGGTCCATGCCCGCCAGCCTTCTGCTGTCCCTGACTTCTTGCGGTGTATAGGAACGCGCGACGGTCTTTCGCGCCGGCTCGATGTCGCCGCGGAGAAACATCAGTGCCCCGGCCGCCATTTCCGGCATCTTGACGGGATCGTGCGACATGTCGAACGGGTCGGTAAGCACGGGCTGCCAATCGGCATTTCGTTTCGGCTCAAACGTATACCACATGATGCCATTCCAGCCTTGAAAGTCGCCATAAGCCGCCAGAATTGGAATTCCTTCGCAATCGAATTGATTGGGCCACGGATTGTTTACCTCGCTGACCGTGTACGGTTTGCCGGCGATGGCCGTTCGTGAAAGTTCGACCACGGTCGAATTGAACGGTTCATTTACCATGGGATTATGCCGGAAAGGCGGGACGCCCGGATGCCGCCAGTAATCATGACCGTCCATGATATCCAGTTGTTGCGCGTCGGCTTCCAGCGGGTAGCCGCTGCCCGAATGACTGTGGTCGGCGGTGGCAATCAGCGCGCATTTCACACCCAAGTCGGCCCTTAAATAGGAACTCATTTCCTTGAAGAAGCCGGACTCCAATTCAGAGTAGAACCTGCATTCAGCGTAATACCGGTCCGGGGCCGCGCTCGGCACAGCCGGGCCGGTGAGGCGGGGAATGGGTTGATCGGGGCCGACCCCGGCCGCTTTGCGGAACTCGGCCAGTTTTTCGGTGGATACGTTTTTGAGCAACCATCCGTTGAAGAGATCGGTCAGCTCATCATCATAGGCCTTGTTTCCCTTCCAGCCGACGCCAATGGCATCCTCGTTTACGATTTCGACGATGGCAACGCCCGGGTCATCAACGTAGGCCCTTTTGGTATACGGATTCACGTGGGTCAACAATTGTCTGGCGTAGTCTTTTTCGAGTTCAATCAGGCGCCTGTCGAAAAGCAGCGGGCCTTTCCCTTCCCGTAAGGCGGGGACGTTGTCTCCCGGTTTGAACGCCCGGCCGACATTAAGATTGAAGTCAATGTAGATGCCGCGCTTCATTAATTCGGCGAGGAAAAAATCTTCGTTGTCGAGTTGCGCCGGATCGAAGTGCTGACTGTCATTGCGGGTGCCGTCGATCAATCCCCGCGGCGCCGCCAGATCAAGAAATTGCAGACGCACCATGTTCACGCCGGCGCGCGCCAGCGCCTCCGCCCACAGGGGCGCATCTGCTTTGGCGGGAACCTCGGTTGAGCCATGGCTCCACTCGGTAACGTTGAATCCCCAGAAACGAATCGGCCCGCTGTCTCCTTTGACCAGCTGGTCACCCCGCGCACGGATAAAACCGTGCTTGCCCGCGGGCGCATCCAGCAGGAAAGACAAATCAATGACCGAGTGGGTGGCGTGGCGATGATCTATGACAAACGGCTTAAGCCCGATGCCCGGTGTCTCGAATGGCGTGGTCGGCCCGAAGAACCGCCTGAATAAATCAGGCCGCCAACGCAGCGCAGCCTTTACGTTATTTGTGCCCGGCCCGATGGCTGGTGTTTGTCCACCGGCTGGCGGCGCACCGTTCTGGGCAAGCACCGGTGAGGCAGTTAGTAGTGCGAAAAGAAAAATCCATCCGGTCGTTTGAATTTTCATCTGCCACGCCGGAGCCGGCCGGTGGAAGAGAATACGCCCTAAGACTCCGCACATAATTCAGGTCCCAGTTCTCCGCCGGAACGGTTCGATCCATCGTCGGAGAATGTCTGTTTGCTTTTAATGTCGTTCAACCGTTTCGGCATGCGCTGTTCGCATCGCGGGTTGCAGGCCTAATACGTTCATGGCGGGAAGCGGGTTGCCCCTGGCATCGAAAAGCGCGTTGGCATCCGGTCCACTCCAACGATTGGTGGAACCCGGAATGAAAGTGGCCTCGGGATGCCAGTAGTTTACGCCGATGCCTCGCCCTTCGGGCGCTTGCTTGACCACCCGGATGAGATCAGCCAGGAACCGTTCCTGCCCCTCCGGTGTCATGGGCCAGACCATATTTCTGGCCGCATCCGGTGAGGGATGAACATCCCGGGACGGGTATGCGGTTTCGACGATCATCACGTCCTTGTGGTACCGTTCAATCGTATGGCGCAGGTTGACGCGGACATTTTCCAGGGTGCCATGCCAGTTCGGGTAATAACTCTGGCCTATGACATCATAGTCAACCCCGGCCTGCGTAAGATGGTCAAAATACCATCTGGTGACAGGCCAGTCACCGCCGCAATCAATATGAACAACGATTCGGACGTGGTCTTCAGGCGTCGTGGCTGAACGGACACCTTCGGCATCGGCTTTCAAAAGACGGATCAGATGATCCCATTGTCTGGCATCGTCGTAAGGTTCCGGCGGTTTGATTACGGTCACGTCACCGCCAAACACCTTGACCGTGGAAAGCGGAACCTTCACTTGACCATCCGGCCATAGCATACCGCCAGTGATTTCGTTGCCGATCTGTACGAAATCCGGCGTGGCGCCGGCTGCTTTCAACGTCCGGATCACGTGGGCGGTGTAGGTCTGCGTTTGTCTGACCAGCGCGTCAAAATCCAGATTCGCCCACGCGGCGGGCTTGTTCTGTTTCTGTGGATCGGCCCACCAGTCAGAATAATGGAAATCAAGCATGAACGTCCCACCGGCGTCCTTGATGCGTTTGGCCAGTTTTGTCGTGTATTCAAGACCATTGACCCCATTGCGGGGATCAACCCAAATCCGCAAACGAAAACACGTCCAGCCATTTTTCATAAAAATGGCCAGCGCGTCACCGGGCTTGTCGCCGTCCATGTAAACTCCGCCGCGCCGATCAACCTCCGAGAGGGTGGAAATATCCGCGCCTAAATAAAACGGTGAAGGATTGACCTTGGGCGCCGCTTGAGGAGCGGAGCCACTCGCAGGTCCGGTGGTCGGGAACATAAGAATTGCGGCGATCATCCAGATGCCCCATGGAATGCTGTTCCAGGACAAAACTGCAGATGAAATTTTCATCTTCCTTGATATTCCCGGGTTGTCGTATTGTTTGGCAGCGCTGGTGAATGTGTGAAGTCGCCGATAACGTAACCTCGGCGCCGCCAGGCCGGAAAAAACCGTGCACATGGACCGATGTTACACCCGCAAATCAAGTTGTTGCATCAGGAAATTAACCAAAGTGCCAAAACCATACATTTGTGAGGCTATGCAAAACCCCTCCAAAAGGTTGCCATTTAATCAATGGCCACCATGAAGTTGTCGAAACGGAATCCTTCCCTTCGGAATTAACAACTTGAAAAGACGATACTTATGAAAGGAACAACTCACGTCAGTTTTTCTCAACCTGGCTGGAGGCATCTGGTTGTCGTTAGCCTCTTTACTCTAAATATGTTCACCATTGCTGCTCCCGCAACCGGTCTCGTTCGGGAACGCCTTTTATTCGACTCCGGCTGGCGTTTTACCAGGGGCGATCCGCCCGGAACCGGTGACGAACTCAGTTATACCAACATCAAACCCTGGGTGATGGCCACCGGTAATGAGTTTGTGTTGGACGGCCAACCCGAGACGCGCCCGCCGGGCAACCCGGGTGAACAGGTCGCCTACACCCAAACCGGATATGATGATAACGGCTGGCGCCAACTGAATCTTCCCCACGACTGGGGCATTGAAGGGCCATTCAAGCAGGCAGCGCCCGGCGCAACCGGCAAGCTGCCCTGGGAAGGCATCGGCTGGTATCGCAAGCACTTCACGTTACCTGCCTCCGGGAACGGTGGTCGACTTTATCTGGCCGTGGATGGCGCCATGTCTTACGCGAATGTCTGGCTTAATGGCCAATACGTCGGCGGTTGGCCCTACGGATATTCTTCCTGGGAACTTGACCTGACGCCATTTGTCAAGGCCGGCGCGGACAATGTTCTCGCCATCCGTCTGGACAATCCGCCGGATTCCTCGCGCTGGTATCCCGGCGGCGGCATTTACCGCAATGTCTGGCTGGTGAAGACCGGACCCGTGCATGTGGAACATTGGGGCACCTATGTCACCACGCCAGAAATCAATTCTTCCACTGCCACGGTGAGAATACAGGTTTCCGTGGAGAACGATGCTGATGCGGTCGCGGCCGTGTCAGTGAAAAACGATATTTACGAACTCAAGGCCGACGGTACCCGGGGTGAGTCCGTTGCTTCAACCGCCACCGACGCGATAGAAGTTGCGCCGCACAATCGCCAAACGATCCAAGCGCAGGCAACGGTCAAAAACCCGCTGCTTTGGAGCCTGGCGAAGCCCCAGCGCTATGTGGTGGTCACTTCCATTGAACAGGACGGCAAATTGTTGGATCACGACGAGACTCCTTTTGGCATCCGCACCATCAAATTCGATCCCAACCGGGGCTTCTTTCTGAACGGTGAACATGTCCGTCTCAACGGCGTTTGCGACCATGCCGACCTGGGCGCGCTCGGCACGGCCATCAATGACCGGGCGCTGGAACGTCAAATCCAAATCCTGCAGGAGATGGGCTGCAATGCGATCCGGACCAGCCATAATCCGCCGGCCCCGGAATTGCTCGATTTGTGCGACCGCCTGGGGATATTGGTGATGGATGAGTCATTCGATTGCTGGCAGCGCGGCAAGCGGCCTAACGATTATCACCTGCTGTTCAATGATTGGCATGAAAAGGACTGGCGCGCGGAACTGCGTCGCGACCGGAATCATCCCAGCATCATTCTCTGGAGCATTGGTAATGAAGTGCCCGACCAGGGAACACCGGCCGGGCCACGGATTGCGGCGGAGCTGACCCGGATTGCGCACGAGGAAGACCCGACGCGCCCGACCACCGCCGCATGCGATCACATCGCGTCGGGATTTGACGGTTTTCAGACGAACCTGGATGTTTTCGGCTATAACTACAAACCTTTCCTGTACACCAAGGTCCATGCCGCCAATCCCGGTCTGCCGATCTTTGGCAGTGAAACCGCCTCCTGCATCAGCTCGCGCGGTGAGTACTTCTACCCCGTCAGCACGAACAAGGACGATGGCAAGTCCGACTTTCAAATGAGTTCCTATGACCTCTCCGCCCCATATTGGGCGACGATCCCGGACACCGAATTCAAAGGCCAGGACGAAAATCCCTTCGTGGCCGGCGAGTTCGTATGGACGGGTTTCGATTACCTCGGCGAACCGACACCTTACGATGCCCATAACGATCCTTCGCGCAGTTCTTATTTCGGGATTGTTGACCTGGCCGGTCTCAAAAAAGACCGTTTTTACCTGTATCAGGCCCGCTGGCGACCCGACCTGCCCATGGCGCACCTTGTTCCCCAATGCTGGAACTGGCCGGACCGCGCCGGCCAGGTTACCCTCGTATTTGTTTATACTTCCGGTGATGCAGCCGAACTGTTCCTGAACGGCAAGTCGCTCGGGCTGAAGAAAAAAGAAGAATACCAATATCGCCTGTGTTGGAATGACGTGAAATACGCACCGGGCGAGCTCAAGGCGGTTGCATACAAAAACGGCAGACCGTGGGCAACCGACCTGGTGCAAACCACCGGCCCGGCCGCGAAACTCGCCTTGCAGCCGGATCGCAAAAAAATTCACGCTGACGGCGAGGATTTATCCTTCGTCACCTTGATGGTCGAAGACAAGCATGGCTTGATAGCGCCGCGCGCGAACAACACCATTCATTTCGAAATTTCCGGGCCGGGCGAAATTGTGGCTACCGATAACGGTGACCCGACGGATTTGGTCTCGTTTCCCTCCCGCGAGCGCAAGGCTTTCAACGGCCTTTGCCTCACCATCGTTCGCTCCAAAGCCGGACAGACCGGAGCCATCAAACTCACGGCGGTCGCAGATGGCTTGAAATCAGCCAGCATGGCCATTCACGCCCAATGAGCTGACCCGGGTAAAAGGACCATTCGGGGTGCCTTCCGGCAATCCTCCAGGAAATCAGTTGTCGACGTTTCCCTCAGGATTATTCGCTCGACGGCGGAGATAAACGGAATCAACTCCGCGGTTTTATGGTACACAGGGGGAAGCCAGGGTGCCCGTCAGGCCCATGATTCACGGGTAGAAAGAAGGCCGGCTGAATTCAGTGCAGAAATCTCATGTTATCGTGCAAAAGATAGTAGTTATTTTAACGGGCTTGAAGGT
>DATEGR010000066.1:0-8247 GCA_035279985.1 Verrucomicrobiia bacterium | reverse complement strand
ATTGAGGAACCGATTTCAGGCAGCAGTCGTTCATGCCCGCCTTATATCACGACCCACCCCAATTTACCCCCACATTTTTTGATATGCGCCCCTGACGCGGGACGCGTGTGGAATCCGTTTGACGCAGCGTTGAGCGGTCTGTAAATTTGGTGCCCTTTGGGTTCCAGAGTAGCTCAATGGTAGAGCAATCGGCTGTTAACCGATGGGTTGCAGGTTCGAGCCCTGCCTCTGGAGCCAATTCTTAAGTCGTTCAAGTCCAACGACAGCTTCAGGCAAGGCAGGTCGAAAAAGGCCAAAGTGAGGAGGAAATTCGTTTTGCGGCGTTTCAATTAAACCGCAAGACGGGAGCAAGTCGCCAGCAAGGCGTTTGCAAACTCACGGTCTGAATCTCGCGCAGGGTAGCCTTACCTTGCTATGAAAAAGAGATTCTGGCTCTGGCGGCGAAATGGCGCCCATTACCTGCAAGGTGCCGATTGAAGATGTCGCCGGCGGCGTGAAAGAATTGATTCAGGCTGGCAAGGTGAAGCACTTCACACTGTCCGAAGCGAGCGCGCAAACGATTCGCCGGGCGCACCAAGTCCAACCCGTCACGGCGCTGCAATTCGCCGCCGCAGCCACTGCAACAATGTGAACACCGCGAACCTCCGGCGATTTAGTCCTGGCACACGCTGCTTGGCTCCCGGAGTATTGCCATTAAGAACGTGAGCGGAAGGTTTTTCAAAGCGGGATATTCTCAATCGGATTGGCAGTTTGGGGAAACGAAAAGGAGAATCATCCCGCCTTCGCTGAACGTAGTTTGAGCACCAACCATGCACCAGCCAGTGATAGCACGGCGCTGTAACCAAAGGCCACCGTTGTTCCGAAAGCCGTCCACAGCGCGCCAACGATGATGGACGAGAGAAAATCGCCGATGCCGTTGACCGTCGCCAGCACACCGAACGCCATGCCATGCTGCGATTCGTCCACCAGTTCCGCGCAAAATGAATCTTCCAGCGTTTCTTCCAACGCCACGTTGGTTCCGCCCAAAATGAAAATCAGCGCCAGCGTCCAGACGTGAACCGGAAGCGCCATGATGCCGATGGACATGAGCGCGGCCAGCGAGTAGCCCAAAGCCAGCAACTTGTTTTTCGGGAAATGGTCGCCGAGCCAGCCGCCAATATAGGCAAACGCCGCGTAAAAAACGTTGTGCAAAACATAAAGTGCGACGGCCACGCTCGCGGCCTTCGTTGCGCCCAGAGTCGGCGCCAACTTTTGCGCTGCCAGTAAAATCAGCAGTGTGTGCGCGAACGCGCCAACGCCGAACAGTCCGACGGCCAATACAAACTTGCGATATGCAGCAGGCAGCATCCGCAATCGTTGGCCGAAGGAAATGTGCGGCACGGGCTTGCGCTCCTTTTCCTTCACCAGAAAGAGGATGAGGCCGGCGGCAATCAGACTCGGAATGAGCGTGGCCGCAAACAGCCACGAATAATGATGATGAAAGGCGAGCAACAACAGAAATGCCGTTGCCGGTCCGACGATGGCACCCAGCGTGTCCATCATCCGCTCGAAGCCGAAGGCGCGACCGTAAGTTTCCTTCGTGACTGAACCTGCCAGCAACGCCTTGCGCACGGGCGTGCGCACACCGCGTCCGAGCCACGCGCCCGCCCGCGCAATCAAAACATGCCACGCCGCCGTCGCCAGGCCGAATGACGCCGTGCCGAAAGCCGTGACCAGATAGCCGATGACAGCAATGGGTTTCCGCCGTTGCAATTTGTCCGTGTAAAAGCCGGACGCCATTTTTGCAAAGCTGGAAAGTCCGTCCGAAACACCTTCAATCAAACCAAGCCACGCGGCGGCTACACCCATCGTCGCCAGAAATGCCGGGAGAACCGCTGTGGCGGTTTCGTGCGACCAATCGCTGAACAGCGACGCCAGCCCGATGCCGAGGACGGTGCGATTGAGCCAGCGCACTTTGGCACTGGCTGGCGGAGATGTCGGCTGCATGAATTACTTTGTCATGTCTGTGGTCAATCGCCAATCATTCTCTCAACCGGTTCTGGAATTGCTCCAATTCATCAATGGCTTGTCCCAATTCAGGCGCTTTGGAGGCGCTCTGCTTCAACGTGTGTTCGAGCGCGGCCAGTTCGTCCAGCGCCTGTTGTTCGGCCTGCCGGGTCAATTCGGCGATGCCTTTGGCCACGCGGTCGCGCCAGTTGGAGGCGAGGCGCGAAAGATTTTTCCCGGTTTCCCAGCGCGATTTCCGCAGCAGCGACCGTTCAATGGCCGGACGGAATAAGCTCATCGGAATGAGCGGGCTGATGAGGCTGAACGCCGCATCCACGTAACCGATGTCAACCGGCGGCGTGGCAGGTTCGGGCACTTCGAGCACAATGTCGTGCGGCGCGAGTGCGACGCCGAGCGCGGCCTGGACGTGTCCAGCGAGCCGGTGCTGGAGGGCTTGCAGCGTCCGCGTCAAATGCTGTTCCACACGCTTGATCGGTTCAAGAAATGTGGCTTTTTCCGCGCTCGAAATTTCAGTGAGTTCGCGGTTCAGGATCGTGTGCAGCCATTCGCGCCAGGTTCGCAACCGCGGCGGCAGACGGGACGGCCATTGCGGAAGTTGTGCCGGCAACCCGATTGTGATTTATTCCTGCAAGGCTTCCTGTCGCGGTTTCAATTTTTCCAGCGATTGATCCAGCGCCTCTGCCGACCACTTGCGCGAGAGCACCTGAAGTTCCTCGCGGAACAAATCGAACTGGCGGCGCTCCGAATTGGCGGCGCTCGTCGCAGGCGGAATCTTCGCGCAACGCAGCGCGCGAAGATTCCGCCTGCGTCGCCGCCGCCAGCGCGACGCGAAGATAATCCAACTCCGCCCCACCAGCGAGAGCAGCTTGTGCCGCCCGATTTGGTCGGTCGCTTCACCGCGATTGCGGATGAGCGGAGACAAAAGATTTTTGTTCGAGTTCGGTTTTCAAGCCGGCGTATTCGGGCCGTACGGAATAAAAGAACACGGGCAGTTCAGAATTCTTCTCCCTCTCGTCCCCTGAAGGAGGAGAGGGCTGGGGCGGGCACGGGGCAAGGACAGAGGTAACACAATCAGGCAAGGACATAGGTTACACTTTCTGGCATTTGATTGGATGCCTGGGACATAGGCCGCAGGCCGAAGACCGCCAGCATCCGACGTGCGCAACTCGCTCAGTAACGCCAAGTCTCGCTCGGACAGCGGCGCGTCGCAACTGACCGTCACCAGCGCCGCGCCGACGTTAGGCAGCCATTGAAACGTGGTTTCGGTGTTGTGCGTGAACGCGCTGCCGAGTCCGGGCGTGTCCACGAATTCCAGCGGCTCCAACAGCTTGAGCGCGGGCAGTTCCTCTTCGACCGATGCTACCTGTTTTTGATTGTTCGGATTTTCGTTCTCGCCGACCTAAAGGCCGATTTCCCCGAGTGGAAGGGTTCCGGCGCTGCCATTCAGGAAACGCACCGTGACCTTTTCGGCAGGCCCGGAGCGCAGCCGCGTGATGACCGCCGTGAGTGGAACGACGCCGATGGGCAGCACGACGCGACCGGTCATCTTGCTTGCTGAAAAATCTCTGCTTCAAGGCTTCGCCAGTGGCGGAGATTTTTGAAGCCTGTTCTAAATTGTTTGCCGACAATTCCGCCAGATGGCGGCAAAGTTATCCGTTCAGGACGACTCGGATAGGCCTCAACTTCAGGATCCATTCAAAGCAATAAATGATGAGAAAAAGCCAAAATCCGCGAAGCATGACTTCGCAATTTAGCTAATTGTGTAAGGAGTAAACATGACTGCTGCCATCCAAGCCGAATACAAAGCCAAGGCCCGCATCATCAAGGCGCTGGCGCACCCCACGCGCCTGTTCATCGTGGACGAGTTGTTGCGCGGCGAACGGTGCGTATGTGAACTCACCGACATGATCGGCGTCGAAATGCCGACTGTCTCCCGCCATTTAAGCCAGCTCAAAAGCGCAGGCATTCTGGAAGACGAAAAACGCGGCGCGCAGGTGTTCTACCGGGTGCGCGTGCCGTGTGTGCTGAACTTTTTCAAGTGCGTGGAAGCGGTGCAGACCAATGGTGCCAGCAAGTGATGGGAATTTTTTTGCCGCCTATTTAGCGGTTTAACTAAATGAAAGTGAATTGGAAAAATAAATGGACGCTGCTGATGTTTATTGCCGCTGCAATTTTGGCGTCGAAACATTCTTCGGCGTTGGCGGCGGATACTACGCTGGCAACCAATGCTCGGTCGCCTCTTCGCCTGACCCTGGCGCAAGCCATTGACGAGGCTCTCCAGATGAATCCCGGCCTGAGAGCGGCGGGGCATCAGAGCCGGGCCGCCGAAGACGAAGCCAGCGCCGCCGCGCGCACCCGATGGGGTGAGCTGAACGCCGTCGGCTCATATTCCTATCTGAACGACGGCCAGATCATCCGGCCCATGTCGAGCGAGCTGATGGCCAACGGCATCCCCGGCGCGCCGTGGGACCGCAGCCAGGCGCATTACGGATTGATTTATGAGATTCCACTCTATCTCGGTGGCCGGCTGAACAATCAAATTCAAATCGCCAAACTCGAAGCCCGCAAGTCGGCGGATTTGCTCGAAGGCACGCGCTGGCAGGTGCGCTTCAACGTGGTCTCGCTTTATTCCACAGTTCAGGCGCTCGACCAGAGTGAGGCGGCGCTGGACGAACAAGTTGCCGCGTTGACGCAGACCAAAACGAATTTGGACGAAATGGTTGCGCTCGGCAAACGCCCGGACGTGGACCGGCTCAAGGTGATGGAAGATCTCGAAGCGGCCAGGGCCGGCCGGGCGACCACGGGCGCAGACCGGCGCAGAGTTGCCTCGCTGCTTCGATCTGTGCTGGGCCGCGACCCTGCGGGTGACGTGACGGTGGATGCACAAGGTGAATTACCTCCTGCGGTGGACGATACTCACAACCCGCTGCCCGGTGTCGCGAACAACAACTCCATTATCCGCGCTGCACGGCTGACTGCCGAACAGTCGGCGCGCGGCGTCAAGCTGGTGCGCGGTGAATTTCTACCCTCGGTCTATGCCGGTGCAAACGTGATGGAAAACACCGGCACGACCATTGACCGCAACGAGGAAACTTGGGGTGCAACCGTGTCAGTGAGTTTGCCGTTGTTTGAATGGGGTGCCCGTTATTCCAAGCTGAAAGCCGCTCGCGCCCGGCAATCCGCCGCCGAGGAATCTTTGCGCCAGGTTCAATTTCAGACCGGGGCCGCATGGCAGGACGCACTGGCCAAGTTCGAAGCCGCGCAAACAAACGTAATTGCCGCCTTGGCGCGTGTTGCCGCCGGCAGCGAGGCGGCGAGCATCGAACAAGTCCGCTACGACACCGGCGCGGGAACCGTTGAGGATTTATTGCGAGCGCGGGCGCATGAGGAGGAAGCGCGGGCATCGCTCGCATCAGCAAAAGCTGATTTTTCCATCTCTGCCGAACGCATCAACACCATCGCGGAGAAGGAAATTTTGCCATGAAAAGAAAACGCATCATCGGAATTGCCGTCATTGTGCTGATTGTCGCGGTGCTGGTCATCGTTCGTGCCCAACGTGTGCGACAAATGGAAAATGCGCCGTTGGTCAAGGAAGCGCCAGTGGCGGTCCAGACCGCGCCCGTTGCCGAAGGCCGGGTCGTCCGCACCAGTCACGTCCTGGGCACAGTGGTTGGCGCGGAGGAAAGCGACCTGGCCCCGCAAATCATGGCCCGCGTGATGGAGATCAAGGTGCGCGAAGGCGCGGTCGTGCAAACCGGGCAGTTGCTTGCGCAGCTTGAGGAACGCGAGTTTCAAGACGCGGTCACGGCAGCGAAAGCAGCACTGGCCGCCACCGAAGTTGCGTATCAAGCGCAAGGCGACGCCACCGCGCGGGACAAACGGTTGTTCGAAGTCAAGGCCATCGCGTTGGAAGAATGGCAGCATTCACAAGCCGCTGCGGCCGCCGTTTCCGCCCAACTTGAAGCCGCCAAACAAAAATTGGACCAGGCGCGGACGCAATTGGGTTACTGCCGCATCGTCGCGCCAACCAATGGCGTGGTGGCGCGGCGGCTGGCTGATCCCGGCGATTTGGCCGTGCCGGGCAAACCGTTGTTGCAACTGGTTTCCCAGCAAACCGTGCGCGTTCGCGCTTCGCTCCCGCCGGAAGATTATGTCGAGCTGCGCCTCGGCCAGCCGGTGACTTTGAAGGCCGGCCACGCGACCGTGGACGCCACGGTATCACGCGTCTTTCCCGCGATGGGCGACAGCCATTTGGCCAGCTTGGAGTGTGACGTGAGCAATCCGCCGCCCGGTATTGTCTCCGGCGCGACCGTGGGCGTGGACGTGCAATTGAGTTCCGCCACGGGTCTCGTGGTTCCTGCCGATGCCTTGCTGGAAGGCGACAACGGGGCATGGGTTTTTGCCGTGGCCAATGACACCGTGCAGCCGCTCCCGGTGAAAGTACTCGACCGCTCGTCGGACAAGGTCGCGATTCAAGGCAACGTCCGCGCGGGCGAGCCAGTGATCGTGGCACGGCCCTCGCGGCTGATGACGCTGGCGGCGGGAATGAAGGTTGCCAAGGCGAATGAGCCATGAACTTTGTCGAACGCTATCTCAAAAAGCCGCACCTGATAACATCGCTGGTGTTACTGGCGGCAGTGGCGGGGATCGTTGGCTATCGCCGGATGCCAGTCAATTTGTTTCCCGATTCCGAGCGCCCGCAGATTGCGGTCGTGACGGTTTATCCCGGAGCCTCCGCCGCCGATGTGGAGTCCGAAGTCAGCCGCACGATTGAGAAGGAACTCAACACCATCGAGCAAGTCCACCGCGTGACCTCGGTGAGCAAGGACGAAGTGTCGTCGGTGTCGGTGGAGTTTGAGTACAGCAAGGGCTTGGATTCGGCGGCGACCGACGTGGCCAACGGCCTGCAAAAGATCAAGGCGCTGCTGCCCGACGGCATCCGTCCGCCGATGATTTTCAAAGTCTCCTCGGCCACGCCGGCGGTGATGACGCTGGCGCTGCGCCCAAAACCGGGTTCGCCGCTCGACCTTTCGATGGTGCGGCAACTGGCCGACAACCCGATCAAGGAACGCCTGCTGCAACTGCCGCAAGTCGCCAACGTGGAAATCTTCGGCGCGCACCAGCCGGTGGTGCGCGTCACGCTGGATCGCGACAAGCTCCAGCAATTTGGCCTCACGCCGGCGGACGTGAGCCAGCGGTTGGTCGCCTTCAACGCCAACCAGCCCATTGGCCTGCTGTTGACTCCAGACAGCCAATATCTTTTCAAACGCACCGGCGAATTTCAAAACCTGTCCGATGTGGCGGGCATCACCGTGGCGCACCGGCCCGAAGGCGACGTGCATCTCGGCGACATCGCCACAATCAGGCGAAGCGTGCTCGAACCACAAAGCGCCTATCACGGCAACGGCAAACCGGCCATCGCCATCAACATCGAACGCGCCAATTCCGGGAATGCGCTGAACACCATCGCCGACGTGGCCGGCGCGTTGCCGAGGTTGGAGAAAGGTTTCCCCGGCATCGAATTCAGCGTCCCGGACACGCAGGGCGAACTGATCAACCTGTCCGTCGGCAACATGCTCGATGCCTTGCGCGACGCGATCATCATGACGGTGATTGTGATTTTCCTTTTTCTGGCCGACCTGCGTGGCATGACGCTGGCGGCCATTTCCATTCCGTTCACTTACCTGCTCACCTTCGCCGTCATGTGGCTGATCGGCTACGAATTCGACATGGTGACGCTCACCGCAGTCATCATTGCGGTGGGCATGTTGCTCGACGACGCCATCGTGGTGCTGGAAAACATCGAGCGCCATTACCACGAAAACGGCGCGGATGTGCCTAAGGCCGTGGTGGGCGGAACGCAGGAAGTCATGCTGGCGATTTTCTCCGGCACCTACGCCACCGTGATGGTGCTGCTACCGATCATCTTCATCGGCGGCTTTGTGCAAACGGTGCTGCGGCCGCTGTCCGTAAGCCTCTGCATCGCCCTGGCGGCATCCTACATCATTTCCGTAACGGTGATTCCGCTGCTAGCGCCGTGGTTGCTGCGGCGCAATCCCGGCGCGGAAAGAAACCGGTTTGAGCGGTTCGTCTCCCGCTTCGATACCGGGGTGGTGAAGCCGGTGCGAGACTTCTATGTGCGGCTGACAGCTTTTGCGCTCAAGCACCGGTGGTGGTTTCTCCCGCCCGCCCTGATTCTGCTGGTGTTGTCCTTGCGTCAGATGCCGCTGATCGGCCGCG
>DATEGR010000065.1:0-7665 GCA_035279985.1 Verrucomicrobiia bacterium | reverse complement strand
GAACAGCACAAGGCCGAAAATGGCCATCGAACCCCATTCGCCGAAAAAATTTCCACCGACAATTTCATTCAGCCATCGATGGCCGGCCGGAAGCAGAAAGAAGGCGTTTTCAAAAGCCGAAAGCAATTTCCACAATGCGGCAACCATGAGACCCACCGCCGGCGCTACGATGATGCCCGTGCCGGGAACCGATGGTTTTCCCGGCACTTCCGGCGGCGGCGGAGAGCTGACACCGACGTGAGGAATGCTTCCGGCCGGCGGGAGAGTTGGCGGCGCAGTCGTCGTCAATTTGGCCTCGCTTCCTGAATCGCCGTTTTGCGGATGGAGCCAATGAATCATTCTCTTTCCCTGGCCATCGGTGAATGCTTTGCAGAGGATTAAAATCCAATCAGTGACGGCCCAGATCAGGCAGCCGAGTATCAAAAACCCCAGTAAAAGTCCGGTGAGAGGCTGGGGGGCACCGGCCGCACAGGCGACAATCAAAAGGATGCATCCGGCCAAGGCGCCTAACTGCAGGAAGGCGGTCCCGGTCTTTCCGACGTAGAAGCGGTGGGCACCGAACAGGCCAAAGGGGAAAGCCAGCAGCAGCGCCGGAAGAATGGCCTTATCACTGGTAACCCGGTCCGCCCGTGTTGCGAAGGGTAGTGACGCGGCCCCCGACTTGCCGGCAGGTCTCTTGGTTCCTGCAATTGTTTCGACATCGGTTTTCACCTGGCTGACCTGCTGATAACGGCGCGAGGGTTCCTTTTCCAGGGTGTGCAATACCACCTCGTCGAGTCGCACATCAATTTGAACCTTCTTCGAGGGGGCCGCAAATTTGCCCAGGGGCAGTTCGCCGGTCAGCATTTCGTAGAACACAACGCCCAGCGAATAAATGTCCGCGCGATGGTCCACCGTCTGTGGTTTCTCAATCTGTTCGGGCGCCATGTAATGCGGCGTACCGACGACGTCCTTCGCCCCGGTCAACGTTTGTGGTCCGAGGCCGATTCCGACCATCTTGGCGATGCCGAAGTCGGTGATTTTCAGCCGGCCTTTTTTATCCAACAGCAGATTCTCGGGTTTGATGTCGCGATGGACAATGCCTTCATTGTGGGCGAACTGGAGCGCCTCGCAAATTTGCGGCACAATGGCCAGCGCCTGTTCCGACGTCAATTCCCCGGCCCTTTCCACCTCGCGCAGGTTTGCCCCATCGACAAATTCCATGAGCAAATAATGCAACGGGCCGGCCTGGCCGAAGTCATGCACCGCCACGATGTTGGGGTGGTTCAGACGGGCGAGGGCGCGGGCTTCGCGGTTGAACCGTTCGGCAAAACCGGGATCACTGGCCACCGCCGGCGGCAGCACTTTGAGCGCGACAAAGCGGTCCAGTGCCGGTTGCCGCGCCTTATAGACCGCCCCCATGCCACCCTTGCCAATCAGACGAAGGATTTCAAGCTGCGGAAAAAGTTGGGCGATCTCCCCGACCGATGGCGGCACAAACCGCGCGCCCGCGGTTTCGCCCGACACGCCTCCGCTTTCGGTGGGAAAGCCGGACTTAATGAGGCATTCCGGGCACAGCCCGAGGGGCACATCCGGCGGCAGCGGCTTTCGACAATTCGGGCAAATTCTCTGTGTTTCCATATTTGTCAACGGGGGTTTGTGCCGCCGATAGATTTATTTGTTTCCGAGGAGCTTGGCCCTTTGTTCCTGATATTCCTGGTCCGAAATGGCGCCGGCTTCTTTGGCCTTTTGCAAATCAATCAATTGCTGGCCAACAGTAGGGGCAACCATTTGCTGGCCGACGATGGGATGCTGGTCGGTATTTCTCGTGTCGCTCCGTGAGCCGCCACCGAGACGCAGTTCCAGGCAGCCGGTGAGGAAGGTCATGGCTAAAAGGCAGGCCAACAGGGGGATAAATAGTTTTTTCATGAAGTTTCTTTTGGGTTCGGGGTTTAATATGTTCAAAGTTGCTGACCATCGGTTCTTCCAACTATTACTTAGGAAACCGCGGCGAAAGGTTGCACCCAAAAAGCGGTGTCAGCTTCCCAATACGGCAAACAAATGCCGCAATTCCTCGTCCACTTCGCCGGGTTCGGCCACCGTTTGCGCGATTTCGTCGCGCAACAACTGGCGATACCGCTGGCGCAGACGATGCACGAGCGATTTCACGGTATTCTCAGTGACACCCAATTTCGCGGCGAGATCGGCATAAGGCTGGGAGCCCCGGTCACCCACGAGACAAGGATGCAACGCGGCAAAAAGTTCACTCCGCCCTTCCAGTTCATATTCCGATTGCAGCCGGTGCAGGACCGTATCGAGCAGGGTCAAAGCCCAACGCCGTTCGTAACTATGTTCCGGGGTGACGTTATCGGCTGGTTCATGGCTATAGCGGGTTTCCGCCGCATCAAACTCCAGGGGCAGGGGGGCGAGGCCGCCGCCGCGCTTTTGCGCCCGGGCCTTGTCCCACTCGTCGGCCAGAAAATGGTTCATGGCTGACAGCAGGAAGGAGCGGAAGCGTCCTTTTTGCTGGTCCGCCTGCCCGACCCAGTTGCGTTCCAGCAGGCGCGTAAAAAAGGCCTGCGTCAAATCCTGGGCATCCTCCGGTGATTGTCCGCGCCGTCGAACGTAGGCATAGAGCGGATACCAGTAGGTCTGGCAAAGTTTTTCCAGAGCGGCCCCGGCGCAGGTGGTATCGCTGTGGCCGGCCGTCAGCACAACCGACCAGTGGGTGGTGACAAACGCCGGCTGCCGGGATGCACTATTTTCGGGTGAAGCGGTTTCCGGCGGCGTAGCTGGGTTTGAGGTGCTCACCAACGACGGAGCCTAACCTAACAGGGCAAAAGCGCAAGCGGGAGTCGGGCGGCTTTACGGTTTGGGCGATGCTGTCTGCACGCCGCCTTTTTGGAAGAACAAGATGTAAAGAATGGGCAAAATGCCGGCGGTGTTGAAAATGGCCAGACAGATGAACCATGCCAGTTGGTCATGACGCGCGCTCTTCCAGAGGGCAATCAGTTTCCAGACACCGTCCCAGATGGCCAGGAGAATGATGACGGTGACAAACAACACGATGAGCGGAGTTTTCATACTGATGGTTGGTTTTGGGTGTTCAATCAACTGATGTAATACCCGGCCGCCTTCCCATTGCCATCTTTTTCTTGCCGACAGGCTGGGTTTCGCCGGCGGGTGGTGAACTGGTCAGCGTCGTGTGGAATTCGTGGTGGCAGCGCTGCTTTGCTCCAACACCTTGACTTCGGCAAGTGCCTGCTGAACGAGCGGGTTGTTTTCACTATAATCCACGCGGAGTTCTGCCAGGTGGGCTTTCGCTTCCCGCAATTCGGGGGATGCCTTTGGCTCTTCCTTCGTCATGCGTTCAAGTTCTTTGACACGGGCCAGGGCTTCCTGAACGGCCGGCTGTTCTTCGGAATAATCCACGCGCAGTTCCGCCAGTTTTGCTCGTGCCTCGCGTAAATCCGCCGGCTCATCCGGATGTTCTTTACCCTCTTTTTCCAAAGCTTGAATCCTGGCCTCTTGCTCCAGGTACGCAGGATTCTGGGGCGAAAAATCCACAGCCAACTCCGCCAACCTGGCCCTGGCTTCACGTAAATCTGCAGACTCAAGTGCGGGAGGTGCCGGCCGCGCTTTACTTATCGGGAGCCCGGTGGTCGGATCGATTTCTGTGTGGTTGGGTGTGATGGGAAGGCCCGTTGTGGGGTCAATCTCATTGCCGGTGGTACCTGGCGTGGCAACGGGCAATCCGGTGGCCGGATCAACCGTTGTGCTGTGCCGGATGGCGGGCAGGCCAGTCGTCGGATCGATATCCTCGCCGGGCGCCGTCACCTGTACCAGTTTGTAGTGAACTTTCACGCCGCGTGGGTTGTGGGTGAAACCCAGAATTTGCAGAATGCCTTGCCCCCCTTCCCGGGTTTTAAAGACAAACGTGTCGGATTGTCCCGGCATGGCGCCAAACATCTGCATTTGCCGAGGCTCTTCTTGCAACAACGTCCAGTTGTTAACCACATCGGCGGCGGTCACGTTGTTCCAGCCGTTGGTTGGTGCCGGTGCGATGATCATATCAATGCCAAGCAGCACTGGAAAAGGCTGGTCCGATTCGGTGGCGACCACATCCAAACTGTTATTTTGGATCCACTCGTGCCCGGCACGGGTTTCCCAGCTGATCCTTGAGTTGGTCATTACCGTTCCGGAATCCAGATCCAACCAACCAACCAAAAATTCAGGACGGGATCGGAATGGCAGGATTCGTTCGCAGGGCGCGGCGAACTTCCATGTTTGATCTGATGCCGTTGTGGTCCGGTTCAGATAATCCACGATTTCATTGACCTCGCTGGCATTCATCGAGCAGTCCACCTGACACTCACCGCCGGGGATGACCGACTGAATCACCGGGGCGGAGAGCACCCGGCCGCGAAAGACGATCGCCAACTGGTGACCGATGTTGGTGGCCGTGATGGCTTCAAACTGTTTCGCGCCTGCGTCGGTGAAACGAATTTCAATCTCACGCCTCCCCAGTGGGTTGAAGTCTATGCCGGCCCGGGCGATGGCGGTATCGTCGAGCAGGACTTGGCGTGAGAGGTGAAACCGGTTAGATCCGGAAATCGACGGCAACTCGTCCGCCGGTGCGCGTGAGTGGTCGGGCAGAACCAGGCGGAATTGGAGTACGGAGGCGGACGACGCATTTGTAATCCAGCCCGCTTTGCCTTCCTCGGATGCTTCGGCCTTCGTTCCAAAATAGAGGCTGGCAAAGGGATGGCCGTCGGCACCGTACATCGAAACGTGCGGCAGGCCCGGAACTAGATGCGGATCAATCAATTCAAAATCACCGTTACCTTTGTTAATCTGCATCCGTTCATCAGGACCGACGGGAACGGCGATTTTGTTCATTGTGGTGATGTAGAGTGCCAGCAACGCGTTGTCATGGCTGACCAGGTTATAATGGCCTTTGACGGTCATCTGATTTTTGGTTCGCTCGACGGAAGTAATTTCAATCGAATCGCCTTGGGGAAACCAGGTTTGGCCGATGTAATCGGACTTGGCGGCAACCTGTTGCTCGTGCAAGGCGAGGGCGTGCTGCCGCGCCCGAATGAAATTTGGAATCGCAATCGCAGTCAACAATCCAAGGAACGCGATGAACAACCCCGCCGCCGCCACGCCCACTGCGACGCCGACGGCAGTTCCCCAACCACCGCCCGACCGCCGTGGTGTGGCCGGCGCGCCGGCCGGAGCATTGCCCACCGCCCTCGCGGCGGGGCCGAAAATGTCTTCGTAGGCGTAAGCCAGCGCCGCCATGGCAATGGGAGCCGCAACGAAGATCCCGATGAGGCACACCGAGAGTCCGGCAAGTTCAATCAATCCCAGGACGATGAAAAACCACAAGAATTTCCACCAGTGCTTCGAGATGACTCTGCGGCTCAATTCCATCGCTGGCCAGAAATCCAATCCTTTGTCCGCAATCAGCATGAGCGTGAAGGCCCACGCCACCGCGAGGTAAATGCCTGGCAACACCAAGCAAATAAGGCCAGCCAGAACCAGCAACAACGTCACCAGTCCGCCCAGAAATAACGGGACGAAGGCCACCGCAAAGCCGCTGAATGCTGTCCCCACGTCAGCTTTCCCGCTGCGGATTTTTTTCAGGAAGTAAAGCCACAACCCGCCTGAAAGCGGGCCGCCCACCACGAGTCCGATCAAAGTGGAATTAGCCGCGTGTTGCAGCAATCCGATGAGCGCGACCACGCCGACAACCGGCCAAAAATTCTGCATCACCAGGTTCCATCCGCGGCTCAGGCAATAGCCGATATTCAATTGGTAATCCCGTGCCAACACCGCTTGACTGAAAGCCGCAACATTCGGTGTGGTGCCGGCAACCAGTGTAGCTTGTGCGATGGTCTCAATCTGTGTTTTGATTTCACTGGCCTGCTGGTAACGACGCTCCGGTTCCTTTTCCAACGCGTGCAGGACGACTTCGTCCAGGCGCACATCGATCTGGACTTTCTTCGACGGCGGCTGGAATTTTCCCAGCGGCAGTTCGCCCGTGAGCATTTCGTAGAATACAACGCCGAGCGAATAAATGTCCGCCCGATGGTCCACGGTCAACGGTTTCTCGATCTGCTCCGGCGCCATGTAATGCGGCGTGCCCACCGTGTCCTTGGCGCCCGTGAGCGTTTGCTGGCCGGGTTCATCGCCCATCATCTTCGCAATGCCGAAGTCCGCAATCTTCACCCGTCCCGATTTGTCCAGCAGGATGTTCTCCGGCTTGATGTCGCGATGGACGACGCCTTGCTCATGCGCGTACTGAAGGGCTTCGCAGATTTTCGGCACAATCGCCAGCGCCTGCTCCGACGGCATTTTTCCGGCCTGCAACAACTGTCGCAGGTTCAGGCCGTCCACGAATTCCATCACCAGATAATGCAGTTGTAGGACAGGCGTCGCGCCTGTCTCCGATTTCTCGTCTCGTTTTTCAGATGGAGACAGGCTGGAAGCCTGTCCTACGGTGCCAAAATCGTAAACGGTGACGATGTTCGGATGGTTCAACCGCGCCAGCGCCTGGGCCTCGCGCGTGAACCGCTCGGTGAATTGCGTGTCCTGCTCCTTTTCCCGCGCCAGGATTTTCAACGCGACGAGGCGGTTCAAGCGTGGTTGTCGTGCCTTGTATACGACGCCCATGCCGCCACGACCGAGGCATTCGAGGATTTCCAGTTGTGGAAACAGCGACGCGATTTCCGCCGGCGAGGGCGGGGGATGAATAACCCTGGTCCCATGCGGGCCGGTGCCACCCGGTCCCTCCGTTTGGGTGGCGAGTCCGGCCTTCAGCATGCATTCAGGGCAAAGGTCACCCAGCGCCGCGGGGGGAACCGGTTTACCACAATGCGGGCATGTTTTTTCGTTGGCCATAATTCTGCTTTCACCACAT
The DNA here is from genome assembly GCA_035279985.1 of Verrucomicrobiia bacterium. GTDB lineage: Bacteria > Verrucomicrobiota > Verrucomicrobiia > Limisphaerales > UBA11358 > UBA11358. The sequence continues at coordinate 761 of DATEGR010000065.1, read as the reverse complement.
ACAAAGGAGGAATTGGCCAAAGGTTACAGCGAATTTCCAAAAGAAACCATGAAAAGACGGGAGAATAGACCCACGGATGGACACGGATAAACACGGATGTCAATGGTCGAAGCCCTCATCCTGGGCGTCAAATACTGACGAAAGTTTGAAGCTTGGCGGGGTAAATTCTTATCGCGTGTTCGGCGCGGTTTGCGATTTGAAGTTCAGGCTCTCGCGGAACTCGGCCCTCCGAAATCCGTGTTCATCGGTGTTCATCCGTGGTCAATTTTTTGTCCCTTTTTTGCGGTAAATCTATTTCATGCTTTTCACCCGCCCGCCAATGTCCGGAACAGATAGCGCAGTTCGTCTTCCACCTCGTCCGGGCCCGACACGGTGTCGGCAATGGTCTCGCGCAGCAATGCGCGGTAACGCTGGCGCAGCCGGTGCACGGCCACCTTCACGCTGCCTTCGCTCATCTTCAACTGTCGGGCGAGTTCTGCGTAAGGCGCGGCTTCGCTCTTCCCGGCCAGCGTGAGGCGCAGCGTGTCGAATAGCGCCGCTTTGTCCTGCGTGCGGTATTCCTCGCCCAGCCGTTGATAAACCTCTTCGAGCAACGTGATGGCCCAGCGATGCTCAAAGGCTTTTTCCGGCGTGAAATTTTCCACCGGGATTTCGCCCAGCCGGGTCTCGGCACTTTGCAGATCCAGTGAGATCACTTTTCCGCCGCCGCGTTTTTGCGCGCGGGCCTTGTCCCACTCGTCGGCGAGAAAATGGTTCAGGCT
>DATEGR010000064.1:0-3840 GCA_035279985.1 Verrucomicrobiia bacterium | reverse complement strand
TCCAACTCCGAATACTTCACAATCAAATCCGACACGAATGTGTCGTGCAACGTAATATAGACGTATTTGTCAATCGCCGCCGCGATGAGGAAACCACCGAACTTTTCGTAGTAGGACGGCAAATCCGTCCCGCCGCCACCGAGGGTAACGCGAAGGGGAGAGCGTGCGATAATCATTTCAAATTGGGCTGTTACGTCCGGGTTCTCGGACTAGGATTTAGAGTTTTGGCGGCGCGGAGTCAAAGGTAATTCCGCTTTGCCGGTAAATTTTGCCAACGACTCGAAGCGTGGCTTTAGCCTCCTTTAATCCCGCATCCGGTTTCCGCTGCAACTGGATATCCTTTTCAAATTCGGTCATTTCGATCCGCCACGATTCGTCGAGACCGGGAAATTCGTAAACCTGCGTATCGGGAATGCCCATCTCCGGTTTCATCTGGTAGTGATACAGTTTTTCGAGGCCGTAACTGCCGCCCAGCCCTTCGATGTGTAGCTTCGTGTTGCGGCCGTAAATCTCGAATGAGAAAAGATTTTTCCACTCCGTGCAACTGACGTGCAGCCACGCGGTCTGACCCCGGGCCGTTCGCAGATTCAAAAATGCGTTGTCATCCACCGGCATCTTCCAGAAATAGGTCGTGGCGTAGCCGTCAATCTTTTGGAAATCGCCGAGAAACCAGTGCGCCAAATCAATCAGGTGGATACCCTGGTCAATCAATTCACCGCCGCCGGAAAGTTTCGGATTCGCGCGCCACTCCTGGTCGTAGCCAACCCGCCCGCCGTGACCGTAGCGGGCGCGGACGAACATCAATTCGCCCATCACGCCGGACTCAAAGATCTCCCGCGCCTTGAGGAACGCCGGATGATAGCGATGATTGAAGCCGACACGGACGCAAACGCCGTGTTTTTTGGCCAGCGCGATTAACCCATCAATCTGCTTCGCGGAAACGCCCGCCGGTTTTTCCACGAGTACAGGTTTGCCCGCGCGAATCGCGGCGGCGGAAACTTCGGCGAGAGCGGCATTGACGGTTGCCACAATCACCGCGTCCACCTGCGAACTCACGACAGCTTGTTTGAAATCGACAACCGGCCGGCCGGCCGCGGCCAGCCTCACAAGTTCTTCGGCGCGGGCAAGATTCGTGTCACAAGCAACCGCGAGCCGTGAACCCGCCGGCAATCCCGCCAGCCGCTTTTTCCCAATCAATCCGCAACCGATAATGGCGTAGTTCATTTGTCGCCCCAGGTTTTACCGCGGTCCTTTGGCGCAATGCGGCGCAACGTGTAAATGTCGCTGTTCATATCATTCTTGAACTCGTGCAATTTTTCCCACGGATCCCATTGCGCGCTGATGAGTTTGCCGGTAATGCCGTCGCTCGCCGCGCTGGCGAGGTAAACCGCGAGCCTCGCTCCGAGTTCCAAAGGCGTCGCGCCCTTTTCCTTCCATTGCCTGTTCTTCTCGAAAAAAGCGGCGCCAACCATTTCCGGCCCGGCGGCGAGCACCTCATCCACGAGCCGTGTCGCCAGCGCGCCCGGTGCGATCGCATTCACGTCCACGTGAAACGACTGCAACTCCTCGGCCAAGGTCTCGGCGAGGCGGACGACGGCGGCCTTTGACGCAGCGTAGGAGCTGATGTTCGGCAATGGATTCGTTGCGCCTCCGCCGGAAAGAACCACGATTTTGCCCCGACCGGCTTTTTTGAAATACGGAATGACGGCACGGCACGGCAGCAACACGCCGTAGAGATTGATGTCCACCGCACGACGCCATTCGACGAGCGAAACGGATTCCGTCGGCCCCATCGGCCCGTAAACGCCGGCGTTCAGCACGAGCGCCTGGAGCGAACCCAGTTCGCGCAAGGCGAAGGCAACAAGTTCGTTGGCCTGCCCTTCATTCGAGACGTCGCAGGTTTTCGCCAATACTTTCTGCGCGGAGAATTTGGCCGCCAGTTCACCGCGGGTGGCGAGTAATTCCCTTTCGCCACGGGCGCAAAGGACGACACTCGCACCTTCGCGCAGGAAATGCTCGACGATGACTTTGCCGAGTCCCTGGCTGCCGCCGGTGATGAGCGCGTTGACGTTTTTCAGTTTCATTGTGCGCGTCCGACGGAAAGATGCTCAACCCCGGCGATGCTTTTCAATTCCTTTTCCAGAAACCGGTTGGCGTCCACAATAACCGGCTGTTTCATCGCCCGAACCATTTTCGGCCAATCCGTCTGACGGAACTGCGGCCATTCGGTGCAAATGACCGTGGCGTCCGCGCCGTCCAAAGCGGGGGCGACATCGACTGCAAATGAAACCTTGCTCAAATCGTCCGGCAGATGTTTCACCGCCGGATCGAAAGCGGCCACCCTGGCGCCTGCCTTCAGAAGCTGCTTGCACAACTCAACCGCGGCGCTGCGGCGGAGCGTGTCGGTACTTGTCGTGTAAGTCAGGCCCAGGATGGCGATTTTCCGGCCGCGCAGTTTTCCAAGACGCGACTGCAATCGCCGGAACGCCCAGCCGCGATGCAAATCATTGCTCTGCTTGATGGCCGGAATAACGGATATTTTTTCGCCCTCGGCTTCGGCGAGTTTCATCAAAGTCACCACATCGCGCGCGAGCGTGCCGCCGGCGAACGGCCCGCCGGGGCCGAGATACGCCTTCGGCCCGATGCGCGGCTCGCTCTTCAGCCCGGCGGAAACCTCCTTTGCGTCCGCGCCGGTGTGCTCGCACAGCCGCGCGATTTCGTTGATGAAGGTGATGGACAGCGCAAGGAACGAATTCAGCGCATGCTTGACCATCTCCGCCGACTCAGAGCGCATGAACAAAATCTGCGACGTGAACGGCGCGAACAATTTTTCGAGCAGCGCCCTTTTGGCGCCATCACGGACACCGGCGATGACGCGCTCGGCCTTTTCAAACGCGTCAATGGCCTTGCCGAGCCGGAGATTTTCCGGCGAGCAGGCGAAGTGAAATTGTGGGAATTTCTTTTCCAGCTTCGCGCATGTGCCGACGGGCAATTGGGAGGAAATCAAAACCAGCGCATCTTCCGGCAAATGGGGCAGCGCCTTGCGAAGATTTGCCAAAACCGATTCCAGGTCCGATTCGTCGTTGTCGTTCACCGGCGTGTCGTAACAAAGCCAGAGGACATCGGCATGGGCACAGGCGATGGGCGCGTCGGTCGTGAATGAAAGTTTCCTGGCGGCAATTCCGGTGGCGATGAGTTCGTTAAGGCCCGGCTCAAACAACGGCGCCTGTCCCTGGTTCAACTTTGTGACGGTCAACGCATTGAAATCCAGGCCGGTGACCTGAAAATGTTTCGCGCAGCACGCAGCGGTGACGCAGCCGAGATGCCAGAGGCCCTGGACGACAATCTTCATCGTCGTTCGAGCACCCATTGGTTTTGCTGGAGCCATTGCAGCGTGCGGACGATGCCCTGTTCGATTGTCAGCGATGTTTTCCAGCCGGTGGCGCGGACTTTTTTTGTGTCGAGGAAAATGAACGGGTTGTCCCCCACCCACCCTTTGTTGCCGCCGGAGTATTCAAGCCTGGGTTTAAGGCCGAGGGCGTTGCCAATAAAACCGACAGAATCGTTGACTTGAACGTATTCATCCGTTCCCAGGTTATAAGTCTCAACGCGGTGTTTCGCCTTTTTCGCCATGCCTTGCGCAATAACCTGGAGCATCGCCGCGAGACAATCGCCGATGTAGAGGTAGGATTTTTTCTGGGTGCCATCGCCGAGGATTTTCAAGTAATCGGGGTGGGCGGTTAGTTGTTTGTAAAAATCCAGGACATGGCCATGCGTGTAACGTTCGCCGAGAATTGACACAAACCGGAAAATGTAACCCTCAAAACCGTAGCCTTCGCA
>DATEGR010000063.1:0-8837 GCA_035279985.1 Verrucomicrobiia bacterium | reverse complement strand
CCGTTATTATCGTTCCAACTGATGACTTGTGCATCCGCTGCCGCAGATGCAGCGACCGCTAAAAAGATTAATATGAATGTCTTTTTCATGGGTTATTCAGTTTTTGAATTTGCGTTGATGGACACCATGCAGTGGTTTTGTTGATAGCTTATCTCGTCAATTATATCTCCAAAAACAGGGCGGAAAATCCCAAGAACATGTGAAACGAATTACCTAAATTTAGGGAGCCTCCGTCGGGCGCGTCCGGAAGCTGAGATCAGGGATAAGCCAAACGAAAAAAAACGGCACTGTTTGTCATCGGCAGAAGGAGCGTGTCGTTATAATTCGCGTTAGGCAACGTGAACCAGTTGGTGCCCAAGCTGTTCGTTTGCATCTGCAACTGCCAGCCAGTGTGATCCGCCGGCCAGGAGAGTTGGATTTGATTGGCAGGCGAAAGGCCCGCAATCGCCCACCCTAGCTGCACGGGCGTCAGTAACGGCGCGGGCCTAATGCGCAGGTTGTCGAGAAAGACCGTGTTGTCTCCTCCAACCAAATCTGTGCCGACGAACGACAATGTTTGCGTGGCGGCAGTCGCGGTAAAGTTCGCGCTGTAATCCACATAATTGGTGGCAGTCGCCGGCGGGTTGTAGCTGCCGATCGTTGCGCCATTCACCGTCAAATCCCATGTTTGTCCGCCGTTCTCGTATTGGCCGGCGCGTTGGGCCGCGGCAAATGTTGTGGTGTAATTTGCTCCGGGCACAAAACCGGAAATGGCCTGTGAAATGGTGGAGGTACTTTGCAGGAACGCCACCTGAACCCCCTGCGGCGCATTGGGATTGCTGCTGTCGAACAATGAGTAGTTGGCCGTGATGCCCGACCCATTGTTGCCCGATTGCGACGTGAATGTCCATGAAGCGCCTGGGGGATTGTATTGGTAGGTGCTGACCTGGGGCACTTCGAAGCCAAAATTGAAAATGAATTGCGGCGTGGCGCTGACCTCAAACGAATTGGCGCCCTCGCCGGATGAAGTAACTGCTGAAACAACGTAGTAATAAGTTCCGCCATTCGTCACCGCGCTATCGGTGTAGTTGGTTCCGGTGCCACCACCGGCAATGACCGAATAAAGTCCGCCGGAAACTGCGGAGCGTTTGATATTATAGCCAGTCGCACCAGCGACGCTGTTCCAGGTCAGGCTGACTTGATTATTGCCCGGCACTGCGGTCAATCCGACAGGCACAGGAGAAAGATTCCAAGCGAATTGGTACGTTCCCGAACCAACCCTCCAAAGCAAACTGGTTTGTCCATTGGTCGTCACAATTCCGGCAAAAGTCACGTCCGGGGAATTATCTGCCGTCGCTCCATTGGTCCAAATGAGCACGCCGCTTTCATAAATCGCCGCGTTCGTGTCGGTCATTGGCAAGTGAACCAGCGCCGTCGAGCCGGGTGGAATCAACATGTTCATCGTAGCCCGATTATTGTTTACCGACCATTGGTTCGTGATCAGACCGTTCGCAGAATTGTAAGTCGCAGTCGCAGAGGTCAGGCCGCTGTTGATGCCAGGGTTGATGATGATGTTTTTGAAACCCGGCCCGGTCGGGTCCGGCTGGATGCCGACGAGCCCGTGATAAAACCATTCCATCACTTCACCGCACATGAAATGGTCCTGCGAGCTGAAAAGGGTGTTGGCGTCGTCCCATCGTTCCGTGAGGCTCGTGCAATTGTGCGCGATTTGGTAACCATAGCCGGGCGAATTCATTTGATTGAGCATCCCGCAAATGAGGTCGGCGCGGCCGGCCTGCTCCAGCGCACGGAACACGAAGCCAATGCCGATTTCTCCGGAAGTCAAAGCGTAATTGTGCGATTGAATATCATTAATCAGCGCAGCCGTTACGCCGGCGACATTGGTGGAATTCACCATTCCCAGCGCCAGCGGCATTCCGTTGGCCGTTTGACTGGAGGTATCATAAGTGCCGTTGGTGGAGTTGAAAAAGGCCGCGTTGAATCCGGCGCGGATGTTCGCCGCGAGTTGGTTGTAGGCCGTGGCGTCCGCAGAATCACCGAGTAACTGCGCCATTTGAGCCATGACCACCGCGTCGGAATAATAGGTCGCCGTGCCGGGAAGAGTTTTTGACGTAAGGGAAACGCCTGAAAAATTTCCCGCTGACAATTGCCCCATGTCATACCAGTCGCCCAGGTCCACCGGAATGATGTAATTGCCGTTGACCTCACTGGTCAGAAAATTCATGTAGTTCTTCATTGCGGGATAAAATCGCTGCAACAACCCGACGTCGCTGGAAAATTCGTATTGTTGCCACGCCCCTTGGATGAATGTGCTACCCCACTCAGGTGAATTGTGATACGGATCGGTCAAACTGTCGCTGGTCTGGAAGTACTCCGGCGCAATGTTCGGCACGAAGCCGTTATTGGTCCACTGGCTGTCGAATATATCGTTTTCAATTTTTGTAAACAGCGGCGCAAGGTCGAAACCGTAACGCAACGACGGCCCGTTCAACCAATCCTGCTCCAGCCAGCCGAGGCGCTCGCGATGCGGACAATCGCTCAAGTAACTTTCCATGTTGTTGACTTCCGCCCAGCGAACCAGGCTGTAAATCTGGTTGAACAGCGGGTTGGAACAACTGAACGTGCCGATGGGCGCGGACGTCGAATGCACCGCGACGCCCTGCAGCGATTGAACCGTTGGCAAAATGCTGCCGCCGGGGGCGGGATAAAGTTGCACTTGCAGATAGCGGCAACCTTGGATGAAAAATTGCGGCGTCCAGGTTTCCGTTCCGGTTCCCTTCAAAGTATATTGCCACCACGCCGGCGGCGGCGGGCTGCTCTGCACGCAAGTGGTGCGATTCACCAAGCCGTTCGCACCGAGGAGTTCGGATGGGATTATTTGGACGTAAGAACCGGCTGGCCCGCTCACTTGCAACTGCGGCATGAGCGTCGCGTTTTGTCCCAGGTCATAGACATTAGTGTTCGACGCTGAAGTTGACACAACTTGAAATCCCGCAATGCCGCCGCCGCTGGGGACGCTCAACGTCAATGTTTGGGAACTGCCACCCAGATTCGAAAAAACGGCGTAGTCGGCCTGCGGATTGGCTCCGGTCGTATCGGCAGTTTGAGTCAGAATTGCATTCGTTCCGCTGACGGAAGGCGGGCCTATGGTTGAAAAGTCATACGTGACGCCTGCGCCTGAGCAACTGATGGTTCCGGCGCGGTTGGCGGTGTCGGAACTGAAATAGACAATCAAGGTGTAAGTCGAATAGGGAATGCCGCTGATGGAGAGCACTTCCGGCCCCACCCCTGATGATGTGTTGGCATATCCGCCCAGAAGTCGTCGGTTGTAAGTTCCATCGCCATCGGCATTGGTAACGGCTACAATTCCCCAGGGTCCCCACGTGCCGGAAGTCGTAAAACTCGCGCCGGATGCGGCGCCTGTGTTGTCATACAAGACGATGCCGTTGGTCGAGTTGTTCCAATTGGTGGCGGGCATGATGCCCGCAACGCCGGTTGCTGGAATGATGTTGTTGTTATTCTCATTCCAACTGATGATGCGCTGGTTGCTGGTGATGGCGGCGGTGAATACATCGAATTTTCCAACCGGCGGCGCGGCGCACGACAAGCCTTTCAAAATGCCGCCGGGGCCATTGGTCAAAACTGCGGGCGTCCACTCCGGATTGGCATAACCGGCCTGGTCCCAGCCAGTCTGCTCAAGCCGCGCGTCGTAATCTTCGCCGGCATAAACATTCTCAAACGTGATTGCACCCGGCCCCGTCATCCAGTTTGTGTCGCTGCCGATGATCTGTCTCGTGCCGTTGGTGTAATCGAGTTCAATTCGCGCGATGCCGCGCAATGGCCCGAACGATTGCGTGAACTTCACGTAGCGCCCGTAGCCGGCGGTGATATTGTAAAAACTGTTTGCCAGAATAATCCCGACGGCGTTTGTGCCGGATTGAATTTGCGAAGTGATGTCGCGCGTATCGTAGAGGACAGTTTCATTCGTGCCGACCTGCCAGCTTGTCGGCCCCCAATACGTCCAGCCCGGCGGCAGCAAATCGGTTCCATTTTTTGTTCCGTTGACGGAAAGCTGGTAGGCGCCGAGTCCGCTGACCTGGACAATGGCACGCTGCAATCCGGGTTGGACCACGAATTCACGGCGAAGGCGGCGTCCGTAATCGCAACCAACAAAACCCGCGCCGTCGGTCAGACCGGCTTCGCCCCAGCCGTATTGTTCGATGGTGTCGAGCGCGGAGACAGAAGCGTTCAACGCGACATTGGTTCCGCCGCTGATGACTTCAAGCTGGCTCAGGGCAAAGGTGTAATCGCCGCCAGCGGCGTAATAATATAATTTAGTCGCGGTAACACGAACATAGCGGGCGGAGATGTTTGTGGCAGAAAACGATTGCGGGAAATATCCCGGATTAGGCAAATCGGTGGTCTGGTTCACGACCAAGTTGGATGAGGCAAACGTCTGGTCGTTGGAAATCTCGATGTGGAAGCGAACCGGAAAGCCATAACCGGGCAATCCCTGATTCCATTTCGGATGCAGCTTGATAGTGCTGATGGGGTAAGCCTGTCCCAAATCCACCTGCACCCATTTTGTGACATTCTGCGTTGTGCTCGTCTGTGCGTGGTAGCCGATGGACTTGCGCGGCAGGCCCATGATCCATTGCGCGCTCCAATCGCTCGGATTAAGCACACCCATTGTCCACGTCGCATCCGCGCTCCACGCCGACGGGACGCCGTTCATATCCCAGACACGGACTTTCCAGAACACCTGCTGCGAAGTTTGCAGCGCCGCGCCGCCGTAGGGAATTTGAATGTGCTGATTCGTCGCGATCATGCCGCTGTCCCACAAATCGGCGACGTTTGACTCCAATAACGCCTGGCTTGATGCGACTAGAATTTCATACGCCGTCTGCGTGTCACCGCGCAAAGCCGACTGCAACGTCCAGCCAAGTCGCGGTTGCGCCGCGTCGATGCCTAGCGGATTGGCGCGGTCCTCACAGAAGAGATTAGTGACAATAATGGCGTGGCTCTGAAAAACAAAGGCCAGCAGCGTGGACAGAAAACAAAGGCGGCAGTTCATTAAATTACGCTCAAGTAGTCGCAAAATTTGCAACGAGGTATTGTTTCCAAATAATAGCATCCAATCCCGAACTGGACATACCCGAAACGGGTGGATTTGATTCACCAAATTTGGTGAATCTGTATCAAGAAACCAAAGTTGGTTAATTCACAATTCCACCCAAACGATATTTGCAGCCACCCCAAATTTTGGGATAGCTGTCACCCTGTTTTGGGGATGTAATACTGTGTTTCCATATATTACTCTATAGAACAAAGCACCGGTCTAAGTGAATGGCATTGGGGAATCGGTGGAAACAGTAAAAATCCTGAAAATATCAGTAACAACATGAAGAAAATAATCCTTTCCACTCTGGCAGCGACCGTCATGGTTGTTGCGGCTAACGCACAAAACACCATCAGTTGGCAATACGCTAACGGCGGCATCATCCCATCGAACGGCTCCTCTTATGCCGGTGTTGCGCTTGCCCCCTTCTGGAATAATTCCCAGGAAGCGGGCGTGGCAAACTTGCTCGCCAGCGATGGCAGTTCGTCCGGTGTCTCATTGGGGATCACCGACCAATACGGAGCATGGGGTATCGGTAACGTGATCTCGCCCGACACTGATGGATATTATAACAAAGCGATCCTTGATGGATATGCCAACACGGCAACATCGGACGCTCTGAGCCTCGGTGGTATTTCCTTTTCGCAGTACGACGTCATTGTTTATTTAAGTTCCGATACTGACGGCCGCACTGGGACCATCTCCGACGGCACGACCACGTTTAGTTTCACGACGATGGCTGTAGCCGCCGTTGATCGTTATAACGACAGCAACGCAATTCTCACCCAGACCACCGATACGGGCTCGGGCAATCCACAAGCCGACTATGCCATCTTCTCAAATCTTACGGGCTCTTCCCAAACGTTTACGATGACCATTAACGGAGGGGGTATTGCTGGAATGCAAATCGTGGGAGTGCCGGAACCCGGCACCCTGGCCTTGGCAGGCTTGAGTGGCTTTGGACTTTTAATCTGGCGGCGCCGGATAGTGAAATTGTGAGTTAACAAGCTGCGATTTATCTGAAACGCCGGTCGTAATCCGCAGGATTCCGTACCGTCATGCATCCTAGAGACCAAAATGACATCGAAGAAATCTTTTGCGACGCGTTAAAGGTGACAAATCCCATTCAACGCCGGATATTTCTCGATCGGGCCTGCGGCCGTAATTCCAGTGCCCGTGAACGAATTGAGTCCTTGCTGGCGGTCCAGGCTAAGGCCGAACTGTTTTTCGCGAGGAACGCGGTGGAATTGACGTTGGCTGACTCATTTCAGCAGTACCAAGAGGTCCAACCCGTAACCGGCTTGCATGCGCATTGACAACCGGACACGAAGAACGAAACGCTGGATGCGGCAGAATTGCAGTTGGCGTTCAGTTTTTTGTGAAAAGGCGATTCAATCGGGCAAGGTCCCCGTCGAAGTCTTCCGCTGAGAATCCAGATAGCGGATCACCGCTTCCGTGCGCGAATGGACATGCATTTTTTCATAAACCCGCTTCAAATGGCTGTAAATTGTCTCGACACTCAAGTTCAACTGATCAGCGATGGCTTTGTTGGGATAACCCCTCGACAGAAGCACCAAAATTTCCTCTTCCCGGACGGATAATTTCAACGACTTATCAACGTCTTTGGCTTTGCGGCGGAACGATTCCACGACGCGCCGCGCGATTTCGCTGCTCATTGGCGAGCCACCGCTGACGACATCAAGCAAGGCCCGATGCAAGTCGGCAGGCTTCGTCCGCTTAAGCAAATAGCCGTCCGCGCCGGCCTGCAACGCAAGAAAAATCAGCTCCTTGTCGTTCATCGCCGTCAGGATGATAATCTGTGTTTCCGGCAACAATTCCTTGAGTTGCGCGGTGCACTCAATGCCGGACATCCGTGGCAGGAAAATATCCATTAGCACCACACTGGGCCGATGTTTTGGTATTTCGCGCAGTGCTTCCTCGCCGGAAAGGCACGCGCACACACAGTCAAAATCCAGAAAGGAGTTGATCAGGCGGGACCAGTTTTCGCGGACGTCCGGCTGGTCCTCAACGATGGCAATTTTGATTTTTTGCGGGGCCGCCTTGGCAGTTTTTTCGATTGTTTGCGGCTTCATGCTTCGAGATTTGTTTTGACGGCGACTTCGGGCGTTTGCGGCATGGCAGATTTGGATTTGCGATTCAACGTTCGCCAAGGGAAACTCCGCCACCTAAAGCGCGGCCGCTGGCGCATGAGTGGAATGCTAAACTCCACACGGCAGCCTTTGCCTGGGTGGCTGATGATGGCGCATTGGCCGCCAACTTCATGCATGCGCTGGATCATGTTTCCGAGGCCGTGACGTTCGCTGCGGGCTTGTGACAAGTCAGAGCCTTTACCGTCGTCTTGCACGACAACGGCCAGACCGTCTTCCTGCCGATGAATTTTCAGCAACAGTGTCGTCGCATCGGAATGCTTGGCGACATTGGTAATCGCTTCTTTCACGGCCAGCAGCAGGCTTCGGCGCAATGGCAAATCGAAATGAAGCAATGGCATGTCCGGCTCGACTTCCAGCAGGCACTGCATCGAAGTTGTCTGCAAAAAAGTTTGTGCGTATTCACAAACGTAGGTCACAAAGTCACTCACGGTGTCGCGACGGGGATTGACGGCCCAAAGCACTTCGTCCATCGTCTCCAGGGCCTGACGCAATCCGTCGCTGATGCGGGAGAAGTGCAATTGTACTTTTGCCTGGTCTGAGAGTTCGTTTTGTGCAACCTCGCCTTCGAGAACCAAGCGGGTTAACTGTGTGCCAAAATCGTCGTGGATGTCGCGGGCAATGCGGGCACGCTCCAAATTGAGGAAGTGCTGTTCCTTCGCGTGCAGGGCGAGCTGGAAGGACAACATAACGCAAACCATCAGAACCAACCCACACACCGAAGCCAGTAGCAGATGAATCCAGCCAGTTTGCCAGAATGGAATGGCCAAAGGCTGAAAACGCGGCACACGCATATAGTCGTCCGGCCAGCGTCCCGCGCTATAATAAGGTTGGCGCTTCGTTTCATCCTGTATGGTCGCTGTGGGCCACTCGGCACGTGCGTGCCTCAGCTTTTCCCAGTTTTTTTCATTTTCTAGCACCACGCGCCAACTGGAATCTGACTTAATGTCCAAAGTTTTTCCATTGCTCAACTGGATTGACAAATCCATGATGAGACCGGCCATGTAAAGATCGTTGAAACAATTGACCGCCATCACATGATGGCCCGGGGACAGCAACAAAGTTAAATCATATTCCGTCAGGCAGCGCCACTCCGCGCCTTGGCCCAGTTCGCGTCCATCGAGGAAGAACTGGTAACCGTCGTCCGCCGTCATTTTCATTCGCGCTGAAGTTGCTTTGGTTCCATAAGGAATATCAAATTCCTTCCACAGCCGACACGTTTGCAGATCATAGGTTTTGTCCGTCCAAATCCATGAACCAAGTCCGTTCGTGGCGTCGGGAGGAACCGCGGCCAAGTGGTAAGTTGAAAACTCGTCTCCGCGTTCCGATGTGGACGTATCGGCAGCGTGGGCCGATTTGGTCGAAATGCATCCGAGCAAAAGGGCAAAAATAATCTTCAGCCCTTCTTGCACAAACAGCCTCTTTCGCCTTCCGCAAAAGCCACGCGGAAGAACCAGAGTGTTGGGCTGAAGACCAAGTCGCATACTTCAGGAATTTCGAGATAATTTATCGATAGGCTGGGCTACATTAAATGAAATTCAGAGCTGATT
>DATEGR010000062.1:0-32959 GCA_035279985.1 Verrucomicrobiia bacterium | reverse complement strand
CCAGCCGCAGCGCTGCGACTGGTGCTTCGCACACTGTCGCGCTCCGGGAAATTTGAAATCAGAACACCGCCGAATCATGAGACCGCTCATTAAAATTCATTTAACCCATTGTGTAGCGCAAGCGGCCGCAATTTTGGCACTGATGACCGGACAAAGTGGATTTGGAGCGGAACCTACCAATGCTCCGGCAGATTCCACGACGATTCAGGTCGGCGCTCTGCAAGCATGGTCGGCGCCGTTCCGCCACTGGCATTACTGGCCCACGCACGTGATTCCGTCGAACCCGCCACTGCCCGGCGCGACCAATATCATCGGGACGGACATTCCGACGGTCTATCAGATTCCCGGCGACGACAAATGGTATGTGAGTTTTGTGGCGTTCGACGGCAAGGGCTATCAGTCCTACGTGGCCGACAGTACGGATTTGGTGCATTGGGGCCATTACCGGCTGGCGCTGGGCTATGGGCCGGAGGGTGAATTTGACCATGGGGGCCGGACCATCGGCGGTTTCCTGCTCGAGTCCTACGACCTGAAAGCGCCGCGCGTGCTCAAGAAACGCGATGGGAAATTCTGGACGTTGTATGGCGCGTATGCGCAGCAAGGCGGTTACGAACTTCATCCCGACGGGCAAGGCTTGGCCGTCAGTGACGATGGTTTGACCTGGCGTCCGGCGCAGGACGCCCCCGTGCTTTCCATCCGCGATCCCGACTGCGCCGACTGGGAGAGCGATCGCATTTACATGCCGTGGCTCATGGAATTCCACGGGCGATTTTTCGACTTCTACAACGCGGCATACAAACGCCACGAGCAAACGGGCGTCGCGTTTTCAACCGACCTGACGCAATGGATTCATTACCCGGCGAACCCGATCGTTCGCAACCGCCCCGGCGGCTACGACGCAGGATTTTGTTCCGACCCGAAGGTTTATCGGGATGGCGACCACTGGACGATGTTTTACTTCGGTGTCGGGCATGGCACGGCGAGCATCATGATTGCGTTTTCGCGCGACCTGATGCACTGGACGGCCGACCCGGACCCGCTTTACAAGGGCGGCGGCAATCCCAGTGGATTGGACAAACAGTACGCCCACAAGGTTTCCCTGGTTTACAATCCAAGGAACGACACGTTTTATATGTTTTACTGCGCCGTACCCGGCAAGAAAGGCGTCATCACCGGCGGGCGCGGCATTGGCTTGATCACCAGCAAACCGCTGACGGATGTTTTACCGTGAAGTTGATTCACTGGCCGGATAGCGTTCACTGGTGAAACGGTATTTACCGCTGCCGACGTTGAACACGGCGTAGCCGCTATGCATGCCAAGGGATTTCAGGTCGCGGACATGAGCGGCAGACCTGCCCTCTTCAAAGACTTGATCATTGCTTTTCGCCGGCACGTAAACCATGGCGGTGGTGTTCACGGGAATCTCAATTTGCCAGACGAAAGTTCCGCCGTCCCTTTTCCAGTCACTCACAATCAAACCGTAAGGCGAGCGGTGCGTGGCCTTGACGAAGGATAAGCCGCCAACTGGATGCGGTTTCATGATGATGTGCTTGAAACCGGGCGCAGCCGGATCGGGTTTGATACCGGCGAGGTCTTCGTAAAGCCAGATGACCAGGTCACCCACCAGCATGACGTGGTTGCGGGAATTCATTTCGGGATCGGCGGTATTACCGTTCCAAAGTTCCCAGATGGTGGTCGCCCCCTGTTCGATCATGTAACCCCAACCGGGATAGGCTTTTTGGCTGGCAATGGTGTAGGCCAGATCGGGCCGGCCATTGTCAGTCAGCACCCGCATCAAGTATTGGCCGCCTACCAGGCCCGTGCCGATGTGGCCGTGACTTTCGTTCACAATCTTGTCCATCAGATGAATGAAAATCCGCTGACGCAGGTCGTCCGGTACCAGGCCAAAAGCCAGTGGCAGCACGCAGGACGTTTGGGAGCCGTTGTCGTATTGGCCCGAAACGCGATTAAGAAACCGGTTGTTGAACGCGGTCTTCATCTTTTCCGCCTGGTCGTGAAACTGCCGGGCATCGTCGGTTTTTCCTAGCATCTGCGCGTACCGTTCCATCAGCCGGAGATCGTGGAAAAAAAAGGAGGTCGCCAGCAGGGTTTTGTCCGTCGCCCGGTTCGGATCCCGGGAATGAATCAAAGCCGGATCCTCCGGCGGTACGCACCAGTCGCCGTAGCTGTCCCTCGAGATGAGGCCGTTGGTGACAAAACCGCCCATGAAATCCACCCACTTTTTGGCGCTGTCGTAATGGCGCGTGATGGTTTCCGTGTCATCGTATTGTTCGCGCAACATTTCGGGGATGATGATGCCGGTGCTGGGCCAGATGACGTCGTCCGAGTCAATGGGCCAGAACGCAGGGGCAATATCCGGCACGCTGCCGTTGGACCGCTGGGCGTCGGCGATGTCTTGCAGCCACTTGGCGTAAAGCGCTGAGTTGTCGAACAAATAAGTTTCACCTTTAGATTCCTCCGAGCGGTCGCCGAGCCAGCCCTGCCGCTCGTCGCGCTGCGGACAATCGGTCGGGATGCTGTGATAATTGCCGCGCACGCCCCAGACGACGGCGCGATAAATCCGGTTGAGCAATGGATTGGAACACTCGAACCCACCGTTGGTCGGCAAATCGTCGTTCACGATCCGGCCGGCGATGGCATCCAGGCCGGGTTTGCCGGGATAACCGGTGACCTCGACATAGCGGAATCCATGCGAAGTAAAACGCGGTTCCCAGACTTCGGTCCCCTGCCCTTTGAGCGTGTAAGTGTCGGTGGCCAGCGCGCCGCGCAGGTTAGCCACGTAAAGCGTGCCGTCCGGCTTGAGCACTTCGGCGAAGCGCAGCCTCACCCGCGTGCCGGCCGGACCGGAGACCTTCAGCCGCGCCCAACCGACCATGTTTTGGCCCAGATCGTAAATGTAGATGCCCGGTTCTGGCTCGGTCAGTGTCACCGGCTTCAGTGTGCCGGTGACGCGGATGGGTTCAATCATCTGGGCAACCACGACGCCCGGTGGCGCGGCAACGATTCGTGCCGGCTGCCAACTTGAATCATCAAAGCCCGGTTGGCTCCAGCCGGGAAATTCCTTCCGGGCATCATATTCTTCGCCGTCATAATCGTTGTTGGCCACAATCGGCCCGTTGGTCGTCAATTTCCACGATGCATCACTGACGATGTTCGAAACTGAACCATCCGCATATTCCACGCGGAGTTGCAGCAACAATTTGGGCCAGCCAAAAGTCGCCGTGCCCGTATAAACCTTGCTGCGGTCGGCATAATATCGTCCGTTGCCCAGCACCACGCCCATGGCATTGGCGCCACGCCGCAACTGTTTTGTCACATCATAGGTAACGTAGAACACACGCCGGTTGTATTGAGCAAAAGCTGGTGACAGAACCGCGTCGCCCACCTTTCGACCGTTCAGATACAACTCTGACCAGCCCAACCCACAGAAAGAAACCGTCGCGCGCTTGATCTTCTTGTCGGCGTTGAACTGCTTTCGCAGCCACCGGGCGGGTTGCCGACGTGATTCAGAAATGCGGACATTGCCCCAGGGTTGCATGCCGACCGGACCGAGCACTTTGGCCGACACCCACGCCGAGTCATCGAAACTCGGCATGTTCCAGTTGGCCGGGTCCTGGTCGGAGACCTTCCACTGGTCGTCGGTGGGAATGATCAACGGCGGGCCATGGTCGAATTCGACCGTCAACAAACCGACGACACCCGCCGGTTTTGCATTCGTCCCCCGGTTGTAGCCCGTGAGCGCGATAACGTTGGTTCCCGGCTGAAGGAGATACGTGATGTCGTTGTCCTTGACGACGTGATAACTGGCGCGGGCGCCGAGATCACGGCCGTTCAACCAGCCCCGGCACAGGTTGTCACCGGTGTATACGAAGCTGGCGCGTCGAACTTCGCGATCCGACGGAATCACGATCACGCGGCGGAAATACCGTTCACCGGGCGGCGCGGATTTTTCCGGCTCGCCTTCCGGGAACCATATCCAGCCCGTGCCGGCGAGGTAATCGGTGGCATCTTCGCCATCCAGCCCGATCCATTGGGCGTGCCAGTCGGAAGGCTGGAGCAATCCCATGCTCCATTCTGCCGGCCTGCTCCAGGCCGACGCCTTGCCCTCTTTGTCCCAAACGCGCACCTTCCAGAAACACGGTTCGTCCGACACGAGCGCCTTGCCGGTGTACCGCACCTGGATGGATTGGTCGGAATCCACTTTGCCGCTGTCCCACAAATCGCCGACGTTCGCGTTGAGCCGGGCCTCGCTGCCGGCCACGAGGATTTGATAGGCTGTTTGCCGCTGGTTGCGCCCGTCGGAATTCAGAATCCAAGCCAGCCGCGGCTGCCCGGTATCAATACCCGCGGGATTTTCCAGATATTCACAGCGCAACTCCGTGACTGTGGTATTGGCCCAGGCGGAGGACACGAAAGCAAGCGCGATGGCCGCCGGAAACCTGCAGATGGTTTTCAACCCAGCGCCCAGAATCCTGTCGAACCAATGCATCTGGCCAAAATATGTCCACAGGTCCGGGGTGTCGAGAATGCGATATCCAACAGAAATTTTGTCTTTTTTGACAGCGGGCACGAAATGTTTTTACGTCGAGGCAATCCGGCCTATCATGAGGCCCGATTTGGATCGAAGAATGGAAATTTTTGTCATGCGCCGGTTGCCAATTATTTTTTCGGGAGCCATTCTCGCCGCGACACTTTTATTACTCAACCGCGTTGCCGCGGCTGAGTCCGGCGTGGCGGACGACCGTCTGAGTCCGGACGCACAGGTTCGGAGTGTGGGTTTGGATGAAGCCCATTGGACGCAGGGTCTGTGGGCGGAGCGCTTTGCGCTGTGCCGTCAGCGGATGATCCCGGCAATGTGGCAACTGATGGAAGGCACCAATTACACCCGGTTTTATCAGAACTTCCGCATCGCCGCCGGGTTGGAACCGGGTCGTCATCACGGCGCGCCGTTCAATGACGGCGATTTCTACAAATGGCTCGAAGGCGCGTCGGCGATGTACGGCCAAACGCACGATCCCGGACTGGGCGCGACCATCGAACAAATCGTCGACATCATCGGCAAGGCCCAGCGCGCGGATGGCTATATTCAAACGGGCACGCTGATTCGCGAGCGCAACGGCGACACCAATGCCGTGCCGTTTCAGAACCCGAATGATTTTGAAATGTACAACCTGGGCCATTTGATGACGGCGGCGTGCGTCAACTACCGGGCGACCGGGCAAACCAACCTGCTCGCCATCGCCTGCCGCGCGGCGGATTTCCTCGATCGGACTTTCCAGCGCCCGACACCGGAGCTGGCGCGAAACCTGGTTTGTCCATCGCATTACATGGGCGTTGTTGAGTTGTATCGCACGACGCGTAACCCGCGTTATCTGGCCCTCGCCAGGCACCTCTTCGCCATGCGCGATCTGGTGACCGACGGCGGTGATGACAATCAGGACCGTGTTCCCTTTCCAGAACAGGACGAAGCCGTGGGACACGCGGTCCGCGCCAATTACCTGTACGCCGGCGCGGCGGATTTGTTCCTGGAAACCGGCGATCCAACGTTGTGGAAGCCACTGGAATCGATCTGGACAAACGTGGTCGACAAAAAAATGTACATCACCGGCGGCTGTGGCGCGTTGTGGGACGGAGCATCACCGGACGGCGCGAAAGACCAGAAGACGATCACGCGGGTTCATCAGGCGTATGGACGGAACTATCAACTGCCCAACCTCACCGCCTACTGCGAAACCTGTGCCAACATTGGCAATGTGATGTGGAACTGGCGAATGTTCCTGGCCACCGGCCAGGCGAAGTTCATGGACGTGGTTGAGCTCGCGCTGGACAATAGCGTGTTGTCCGGCAGCGGCCTCGACGGGACAAATTACTTTTACGTCAACCCGCTGCGCCAGCTTGATACGATGCCGACGGAATTGCGCTGGCCGCGGACGCGCGTGCCGTTTCTCAATTCGTTCTGTTGCCCGCCCAATCTGGTCCGCACCATCGCCGAGTCGGCAAATTATGCTTATGCCAAATCCGGCGACACGATCTGGATAAATCTCTATGGCGGCAGTGTGCTCGATACGACGATTGGGAACGGACGGAAGATCAAACTGACCCAGGAGACCGACTATCCGTGGAATGGCCGTGTGCGTATCACCATCAATCAGTGTGGCGAAATGCCGCTGGCATTGAAATTGCGCATCCCCGGCTGGGCAGGGAGCGCGTCGGTCCGGATCAACGACGGGCCGGCGGACAATTCCCCCGTGCCGGGAACGTATTTTGAAATTCGGCGGACCTGGCAACCGGGTGACTTCATTGACCTCGACATCCCGATGCCGGTGGAGGTAATTGAGGCGAACCCGCTGGTCGAAGATGATTTGCATCAGGTGGCGGTCAAACGCGGACCGGTGGTCTATTGCCTGGAATCCACGGACTTGCCACGCAACGTCGGCGTCATGCAAATCCGCGTGCCGACGGATGTTAAATTCGCGGCCCGTTATGACCGGCGGCTGCTGGGCGGCGTGGTGGCATTGGACTGCACGCTGCGGACGCAACCCGCGAGCGAATGGGATGGACAACTTTATCGCAAAGCGATCGACGTTCAGACCCGCCCCGTCAAAACCCGGTTGATTCCGTACTGTGTCTGGGACAACCGTGGCAAGTCCGAAATGAGCGTCTGGCTGCAACGGCAGTAACTGAGAATTCCCCGCGATTAAAACCATGAACCTCAAACTGACCCTGGCGTTTTCCACTCTTATGTCGGCCTCATTTATCGGTTTTTCTGCCGAACCGGGTCTGGTGAAATCGGAATTCATTTTTACAAACGCGCCGTTCCCGTCCTGCCACGCCTCGACCATCGCGGAGACAAAGGAGGGTCTGGTGGCGGCGTGGTTCGGCGGCACGCGGGAACGGAATCCGGACGTGGGCATCTGGCTGTCGCACGATGTCGGCGGCCAATGGACGCCGCCGGTGGAAGTGGCCGATGGCGTGGTGTCGACGACGAATCGCTACCCGTGTTGGAACCCGGTGTTATTCCAGCCGCGGAAGGGTCCGTTGATGTTGTTCTACAAAGCCGGTCCCAGTCCGGCAACCTGGTGGGGCATGATGATGACCTCGGAGGATGCCGGCCAAACGTGGTCGAGGCCGCATCGCCTGCCAGAGGGCATCCTGGGTCCGATCAAAGACAAACCCGTGCAACTGGCCAACGGCGACATTCTGTCCGGCAGCAGCGACGAATCCAAAGGACGCACAGTGCATTTCGAACGGTCGAGTGATTTGGGGAAAACTTGGGAGGCCACGCCGCCGGTGGCCTGCGACCCGGATATCGGGCCGATTCAACCGTGCATCCTGTTTCATCCAGACGACCGGCTCCAGGTGCTGGGCCGGACGAAGGCAGGAAAGATTTTTGAGACCTGGTCGGCGGATGACGGCCGGACCTGGAGCAAAATAACCCTGACCTCGCTGCCGAATCCGGATTCGGGAATTGATGCGGTGACATTGAAGGACGGGCGCCAGCTTTTGGTTTACAACCACAATGTTCGAACCGGTTCGAAAAACAAGGGCCGCAGCCCGCTCAACGTGGCGATTTCGAACAATGGCCAGACCTGGTTCGCCGCTCTGGTGCTGGAAGACGACCCGAACGCACCCAACGGATTTCCTTATCCGGCGGTGATTCAGACCCGCGATGGACTTGTTCACATCACCTACACCTGGGAACGCAAGCGCATCAAACATGTGGTGCTGGACCCGCAAAAGCTGACGTTACGCCCCATCGTGAACGGCGTCTGGCCAAATAATCATCCGTAGACAACTCTAAATCCGGGCATCAGCCGGAACTACGAATAGACGGACGGCCACATGCCCTGCCAATAATCGGCGCAAGCTGGCTGCGCCGGTTTGCAAAAACACCAAGCGCGGTCACGACCCGCGTCATTACAACTTACCCGTCCCGTGTTGATCATCCGCCGCCTCCGGCAATTCTCATTTTTGGTGATGATTTGCCGTTATTGCAGATTGTTCCTGAAGCGATACGTGTTAGGGTTGGTGAAAAGCGTGTTGGCATTTATTAATCCTGCTATTTATTATATGCACCAACCCCAAAGTGAATCTTCACTGCTGGCGAGCGCTGGCTTTGGCGCGGAAAAGCGTCGTGGGAAATGTCTCCGTGGTCACGGTTTTACCCTGATTGAGTTGCTGGTGGTGATTGCCATCATTGCCATCCTGGCGGCCATGCTGTTGCCGGCGCTGGCGGCGGCGAAAGAACGGGCGAAGGCGATTCGCTGCATGTCCAACACCCGGCAATTGATGCTGGGCTGGATTATGTACACCGTCGATAGTCAGGAGCAATTGATGGATTATCATAAATGGGTTTTCGGCCAGATGAAATGGGCGGCCGGCTCGACCGACAATACCAACACGTCGATGCTGGTTGGCACGAACTTGATGGCAGACTATGTCAAGTCGGCGGCTCTTTATAAGTGCCCGTCGGATACTTACCGGAATTCTCAAAGTCCCGGTCCGCGGGTCCGCAGTTATGCCATGAACGGCGCGCTGGGCGGCGGCAGTTCCGGCCCCAACGTCCTGGGCGTCTACCCGGAACATCGAAAGTATTATGGGTCGAGCAGTAGTTCACCTCTGAAAACGGACGCCAACAAAATGTCAGATCTGCGCCATCCCGCCATCGTCTTTGTGATGTTGGACGAACACGCCGACAGCATCGACGATGCGGTGTATCAGTTCAGCCCCGGAGCTATTCCCGCGAATGAGATCTGGCGCAACCTGCCGGCCAGTTACCACGGCGGCGGTTGTTGCTTCTCTTTTGCCGATGGCCATTCGGAAATTCACCATTGGGTGGAAACCGACAGCGTCAAGAAGGCGGTTTATCCCGTCACCTATCAAAATTATGCCAATAGCGCCAATTCGCCGTGGGGAAATCACAAATTGTACGACGGCATCTATGGCAGCCGGGATTACGCGTGGATGAACGACCGCATGCCTTACCAATAACCGGCATGCGACCATCTTGATGCACGTCCCCGCGCATGACAGCACTGGCGCACCTCCGCCTCGTCCTGATCCGGTAAGATGTTGACCCTGCGACGGGTGTGTGACCTGCCGCAATCGCGTGGCTTCACGCTTTCCCATTGCGTCGCCGGTCATTTGCCGTCTCCAGCACTTATCATTTTTAGCAAATGATTTGACAATTTTTGCATTCTGCCTTTTCAACCTATGTGCTAGGTTTTAACTAATCCTAGCATTACAAATATGCATAAATCCCGAAGTGGATCGTTACGTTTGAAAGGCATTAACCTCGGTGTCGAGAAGGGTCGTGGGGAGGCTGGCCGCGGCCACGGGTTTACGTTGATTGAGTTATTGGTGGTGATCGCCATCATTGCCATTCTGGCGGCCATGCTGCTGCCGGTGCTGGCCGCGGCGAAGCTCAAGGCGCAGGCGACGGAATCCATGTCCAACACCCGGCAACAGATGTTGGCGTGGGCCGAGTATTCCGGTGATCATCATGAAGAGCTGGTGTCATCGTCCTCGTGGGTATTGGGCACCATGGATTGGAGCGCGAGCCTGCAGAATATCGACACGACCCTGCTGGTGGGTCCCCGACCGAGTGGGCAGCCATTACCGTTGCTGGCACCTTACATCAGGAATTACCATGTGTTTAAGGATCCGGCCGACAACTACAAATCTTCCGCCAATCCTGGACCGCGGGTGCGCAGTTACGCCATGAACGGCGCGTTGGGCGGCTCTTCCGGCCCCATTGTGGAAGGCAGCGCGCCCGGCGGCCGGGCCTATTACGGAGGAAATTCCAACGTCGTGAGAACGACGGATCTGATCCATCCTTCCATGGTTTTTGTGATTTTGGACGAACACCCCGACAGCATTAACGATGGCAAGTTCATGTTCAATCCCGGTGCGTCCCAGGGTTCCGAGAGATGGCGCGACCTGCCGGCCAGTTTCTTCAATGGTGCCTGTTGTTTCTCTTTTGCCGACGGACATTCGGAGATCCACAAGTGGCAGGAAACGGGCGGCCTCCGAACGACAGTGTATCCAGTCCTGATGAAAACTTACGGCGGCAGCAGCAGCAGCCCCTGGGGCATGGTCAATCTGGGTGTCAGCCGTGATTACGAATGGATGGATGACCACATGCCTTACCGATAAGGCCGGACTGACGAAAGGCTGGCGGACCGATCATGAACACAGCTAAAAAATCCTCAATTCACTCCCTCCCTGTCAATCAACCTAAATCAAAACCTATGCGAATGAACCTACTCAACCCCACTGGCTGTTATGTCGCCGAACCCGGCGCAGGCTCAATATCAAGGATCGCCTCCCGCACAAGGTCCGGGCTGGCCCTCGCTTGTTTGCTTTTAGCCGCGCTAGTGATGCCGGCGGCGGCGCAGGAAACCGTCAACCTGACCGCCATACCACTGCGGCTGACGGTGCCATTTAATTTTAGCGGTTCCTTGG
This sequence comes from Verrucomicrobiia bacterium, assembly GCA_035279985.1. Lineage (GTDB taxonomy): Bacteria > Verrucomicrobiota > Verrucomicrobiia > Limisphaerales > UBA11358 > UBA11358. The sequence continues at coordinate 22,474 of DATEGR010000062.1, read as the reverse complement.
TGATTTCCAACCACGTAACGATCGCTGGCGGTTCAAACGAGGTGGACCTGTCCGTGTCGGGCTTGCCAACAGGTGCCTCCGCGAGCCTCGATAAAACGGCTTTTACCAATAGCGGGGGGGCGAACCTGACCTTGACGCTCGCGAACGTGGCGGAGGGAATTTATACCTTCGACCTCAACGCGGCCAATGGGGCAACCAATACTCTCTTCATCACCTTGCAAGTAGCGGATCTGTGGAAAGTCGGCGGCTCGACCATCAACTGGTCGGATACCGGGAACTGGAATGGAGGAGTCCTGCCCGGCGCCAACGATGATGTGGTGTTTACCCAGGCGGGGGCCCAATCATCCGTGACCACCAATAGTATCGTGAACCAAAATTTCACCATTGGCTCCCTGCGTTTTTCGCAAACCAATAGCAGCACTAACGTTCAAACCGTGCTGATTGATCCGAATGTGACCCTTGCCGTCACCGGGACCAATGGTTTCAGCCAGTTGCGGGATTACGTGGGCCTTGGGTCAGGAATGAATGTCACGGTGGCAGGCCAATCCGGCACCCTGCTGGTCAGTAACGAAACTGCCAGTATTGCGACGCTGATTGATAATAGCCAAACCAGCACCCTGGACCTGTCGGGGTTGGGCAATTATAAGGCGGATGTCAGCCAGGTCGGGCTGGGAGATTACCTGCTCTATCCGAACTTCTGGAACCTCCAGACGAACGGATACAATGGCGTGCCCAAGCTTTACCTGCCAACGGTCAAACTGGCGATGACGAATGTCGTCAAAGCCGTCTATGCGGATCCCAATGATTATACCAATGGCACGAACCGGGCCTACAGCCTGATTCTGGGCAATAATTTGAATCAGGCGACGAGTTCCAGCAAATTGCTCCTGATCAGTCTGGGCATCTCGAACTCCTTCAACATGGACAGCCTTTGCATCAGCGGATTTGGCGCGGCTGATGGCTCGGTGAATTTTAACACGAATTTTGCCAGCGACAATCCAAGTGTCTACTTCCGCAACACCGATGGCGTCAGCCGCATGAGCATGTTCTGCCTGGCCGACGCAGGCGGTCCCACCCCGGCTGGCGGTAATACCAAGGCTCCCGGCGTGGATTTTGCCAGCGGTAACGGCTATGTGGATGCTTTGGTGGACCGGTTTATCATGTCCCGAGATCGTCCGAATTCCTCCAGTGGCTGCACCGCACAGTCGAAGATGGGATTGGGCGCGGGAATTTTCGATGCCAATACCGCCATCCTCGGAGACCAGGAGCAAGGGAACCAAACGAATCTCGACTATTGCCAGGCGCAGTTGATTGTCTCCAACACCGCCGTTTTCCGGGCCAATACTGATCTGGAACTGGGTTATACCACGGCAGGCATTAGTGACCTTTCCGATCCGGGTTCCACCTACGGCATCATCAACATCGGTCCGGGTGGCACCGTGATTGCCAACACCATCGGTGTGGGAGGAGTGACCAAGACCTCCGGCCTGGTCGGTTCCACCGATGGGCACGGCCAGCTCAACCAGATCACGCTCACGAGCGGAGCCCTGCTGGTCGTCTCCAACAACATCGCCGATTCCACGCCGAATGGATCCCTGGGCCTGCTTAGTTTTGGAGGTAATTCGACCATGGAACTTTTCGTCAACGGCAACCACAGCGGGGCCTATGCCTTCGTCAATAATCTGACGACCACCGGTTCGGGCAACACGATTCAGATCGGCGCCATCAACAATCTGACGCTGCCGGCCCAGGTTCCCCTGATTCAATACGCCGTCGGCTCGCCCACGTTGGACGTCAGTTTGCCGGGCGGATACAGCGGCACCATCATCAATAATGGTCCGGGCAGTACGATTGATGTCTATATCTCGACGAGCGTTCCCAAGTCCCTGGTCTGGCGCGGCTACGTGAACAACAACTGGGATACCACCACGAAAAATTGGCTGGACCTGAGCACGGGACTGCATACGAACTTCGCCAATCTCGATGACGTTTCCTTTGACGATACCGCGTCCATCCCCACCAACATCAACCTGGTAGGATCGTTAATCGTCAGTTCGGTCGCCATGACCAACTCGTTGCAGAACTATATCCTCAGCGGAAGCGGCATCACCGTGGGCAGCGCCATCCTGACCAAGGCCGGCACCGCTTCCCTGGACATCGAGGCATCCACGGAATTGTCGGTGAACCTCACACAGGGAACGCTGACGGGCGCCGGTACGGTCAACTCGGTTGACATTTCACCCGGCGCCACCATGGTTTATGCCGGCACCATCAAGGCGGGAGTAATTTGCGGCGGAACGGGAACCAGCTCCGGCACCATTACCGGCCTGGTGGATGTCCAGAATGGCGCAGTTTTCACCAATTTGAATGCCATCAATGGTCCAATCTCACTGGAAACCGGTTCGTTCATGGATAATTCCGGCAGTATCAGTGACATGGGCCCAACCGGCACGGTGGGCACCAATGCCTTACTGCTGAACGTGGGCACCATCAGTGACACCGGCGTGGCCAATGGCGGTACGCTGCAGGTCGATGGCACATTGGAGGACACCGGTGCGGGCTCCATGACACTGTTCCGGTTGAATATTTTGGCCGGCGCAACGTTTATTCCGGGTAATGGCGGGCTCGGCAGCACAACGATTAATTCGGACGGTATTGGCACGGTGCCCGGACGCTTGTCGCTCAACAGCGGCTCCACCACCCTGTTGGCAGTGAATCCCACCAACACGCCAAACAGCGCCATGGTGTTTGCCGGCGCCCAGGATTACGGCCCAAGCCAGAGTGTCCAATCACAAAACGGTGGCACGCTCGTCATAACGAATATTGGTGGGGCACCGTTCGCAGCGGGACAGGCGTTCAACTTCTTTGGCAATTCCTTCGGCGGCGATAATGTGATTCCCACCGGAACCTCCACCAACTCCTATCCCATCATTGTGCCGGCGACGCCCGGTCCGGGACTGTCCTGGGATTTCAGCCAATTTTGGCCGAATGGTTACATTGGCGTCGTGGCTACACCGGTCGTGTATCTGACGAACAGTTTCGCGATCGTTTCAGGCACGAATGTAGTGGGAACGTTCTCCTGGCCGAAAGCTCAGCCAGGTTGGGTGCTCGAGACGCAGGTCGACTCGCTTACCAACGGCTTGAACAACACCAACTGGACGCGAGTAAAGGGATCTTGGACGAATACCGCGTTAGTCTTTACCAACTCGATAACCAACGCCAGCGTCTTTTATCGGTTGGTCGATCCATAAAATCAACGGAGGGAATCGTCGGCCTTGGGTTTGGTTTGCAAAGCCGGGGTTGATCCCGCGGTGCGGGGTTGGCCCCGGCTTTTACTTGCAGTAAGGGTGGTTGGCGGTGACGGGCGTATTCAGCCGCATCGGAAGCTGGTAAGCATTGATTGATTTTGGCATGAGTTTCTTATTGGGTCATAAGGGCAAATTTGTCTCCGCCATTATGTGGATGTTGATGGCCTGGGGCGCAACCTGTCCGGCAGCCGGGTTAAGGGTGGACTTGAATCCACCTGAACGGCGGACGGATTTGCTCACGCCGCATTGGGAAAACTGGGCGTGGCACGAAGGCAAGTCCGGCTCCCATTCCTTTGGCAGCGTCACCGTCACTTTCCGCACACCGGGAGGCAGCCTGGCGCCGGTCTTGTTCAAGGGCCTGCTGGATTATGGCGCCCATATGGGCTGCGACGGCATGGTGACCGGGAATTCCTCTGGCGAGGATGGTTTTGACATGGTGATCAGCGGATTGACGCCCGGCCAACACACCATCGTCACGTATCACAACGAAGTGCGCAACCTGGCGCCGGCCCGGATCGACGTGCTGGTGGATGGTACTCCACGAATCCAGGATTTCACGCCGACCCATCGCGCCACCAACGATGACGAAGTCGCCAGCACTTTTCTGGAAGTGGACGCGACCGCCGGGAAGGACGTGGTACTCCATTTCCGTCCGGAACCGTCCGGCACCAATCGTAGCCTGATCCTCAATGGTTTTGCCATTGACGTGCCCGACCCGCGCCGGCAGGCCATCGAGCCGGCACCCGCCAACGACGATGAGCACTGGCCGAATAAAATGCCATTGACCTGGAAATTCCCCGCCAACGCTCTCTCGCACCAATTCTTTTTTGGAACCGATTCAAACGCCGTGGCGAACGCGACCACCGCCTCGCCGGCATTCAAGGGAAAGCTGTCCCATGCATCTTATCCATCCCTCCCCAAACTCGACTCCAGGCAAAACTATTTCTGGCGCGTGGACGAGGTGGATGCAGCGGGCAAAGTCACGCGCGGCGAGGTCTGGCGCTTTCGCGTCCGGCATCTCGCGTTCCCGACGGCGGAAGGTTATGGACGCTTTGCCATCGGCGGTCGCGGCGGCCGGGTGATTGAAGTCACCAACCTGCGGGATTATGACCGGAGCAAAGGCGAAGCGGTGATTCCGGGAAGTTTCCGCGCAGCCGTCGAAGCCGAAGGTCCGCGCACGATTGTTTTCCGGGTTTCCGGTCTCATCCGGCTCAAAGCGCCCTGCGCCGTCCACAATCCGTATTGCACCATTGCCGGGCAGACCGCGCCCGGCGACGGCATCTGCCTGGCCAATTTTTCCGGTGGCGCTTACGGCACGCACGACGTTATCATCCGCTATCTGCGTTTCCGGATCGGGGATTTTGCCAGGAAGGCAATGGATGGCGCGGGTTTGGGCAGTTGCGACAACTGCATTATAGATCATTGCTCCATCAGTTGGAGCTCGGATGAGGGCACCAGTTCACGCGGCGCGAAGAACATCACCTTCCAGCGTAACATCGTCGCCGAGGCCCTGCATCACGGCCCGCATTACCGCGCCAACGACCGGACGAAGCTGGAAACGCACGCCTTTGCCGGCTCCATCAGCGGCGACATCGGCAGCTATCACCACAACCTGCTCGCGGATTGCACGGACCGGAACTGGAGCCTGGCCGGCGGCCTGACCAAAGGCGGGCATTACGCCGGTTATTTGGACATCCGCAACAATGTCGTTTATAACTGGACGGCGCGCACCACGGACGGCGGCGTGGCGGAGCTTAATTATGTCAACAACTACTACAAGCCCTATCCCCAAAACCCGTTCGTGAAATGGTTGCTGAAGCTGGATCCCATTAATCCCAACTGGGGCACGGAAAGTTATTACATGACCGGCAACGTTCTGGAAGGGTATGTGAACGAGACCAACAATTGGTCGGCGTTTTGGAACGGGCCGCAGGTGGAAAAACAGGTGCGCGTGGATCACCCGCTCTATCCATCCTACGTCACCACGCAGTCCGCCCGGGAAGCGTTCACGAACGTGCTTGCAAACGTCGGCGCAAATTTCCCCAGGCAGGACGTGATTGACCGCCACCTCATCGCGGACGTGCGTAACGGCACGGCGGAATTTATCGGCACCCGCGGCCCGACCTACGGCGACCGGCCCGGCCCGAATTATCCCGGCATCATTGACACGCAGACCGACGACAAAAGCGCACTGGGCTCGCCGGATTTTCCCTGGCCGGAATATAAAACTTACAACGTGCCGGCGGACGCCGATCACGACGGCATCCCGGACGACTGGGAAAAGGCCCATGGTTTGAACCCGAACGATCCGAATGACGCCAACGCCGATTCCAACGGAGACGGCTACACAAATCTGGAAAAATATCTCAACTGGCTGGTGGGCGAGTATTCTATCTAAAAAATGAAACACATGAAAAATGCTATTCTCTTCGCCACCCTGCTTTCACTTGCCGTGCCATCCGGTTTTGCCCGCGAAAATTGGCCGGTTCCCGACGCCGCCATCCGGCAGCGCGACGCCGCCTGGAACCAATATGAGCAGAACGTCATCGCCAAAGACTCGCCCAAAATTGCCGAGTGGGCGAAGAAGGGCAAGCCGTTCATTCCGTGGGCGTCCAAACCTGAAGATTTGCCGCAGGCGAAGGTGCCGGCCTTCCCCGGTGCCGAGGGCGGTGGAAAATTTTCCTTTGGCGGGCGAGGTGGAAAGGTCTTTGTCGTGACCAATCTCGCCGATAGCGGCCCGGGAACGTTTCGGGAAGCCTGCGAATCTGCCGGCCCGCGCATCGTGGTTTTTAACGTCGCCGGCATCATTCATCTGGAAAAGCCGATTTACATCGAGGCACCCTACATCACGATTGACGGTCATACCGCGCCGGGCGACGGTGTCTGCGTCGCCGGCAACGGCCTGGTGGACAACGCCCACGACGTCGTTATCCGATATCTCCGTTTGCGGCGCGGCAACCTGGACGTGTTCAACCGTCACGGCGTTCATTACGGCAATCCGGTCGGCAATATCATCCTCGATCATCTCTCGGCGAGCTGGGGCCAGGACCAGAACCTCGATACCTACCGCCACATGTATCAGCCAAGGAACGGTGGCCCGGCGCTCAAGCTCCCCGCCGTCAATGTCACGATTCAATGGTGCATCACCAGCGAGGCCCTCAACACCTACAATCACGCGTTTGGCGGCGATTGGGGCGGTCGCAACACCGGTTTTCATCACAATCTTTTTGCCTGCAACACCGGACGCAATCCCAGCGTGGCGATGACCTACGATTTTAATTTCGTCAACAATGTGTTGTTCAACTGGCGGCATCGCACCATTGACGGCGGCGGCGAATTGAGTCTTTACAACATCATCAACAACTATTTCAAACCCGGCCCCGCGGTGGACAACGGTCCTATCCGTTATCGCGTCCTGGAGCCTTCCGCCACGCAGTCCAAAGCGGACCCGACGCCGCGCTTTGGCAAGGCTTATGTCGCGGGCAATATTGTTGATGGCAACCAAAAAGTCACCGCCGACAACTGGGCCGGCGGTGTCCAGTTTGCCTCCGGCGGCTCAAAGGATGACCCGACCGTCACCACGGGCGACGCTGTGAAAGATTTGATCGCCAAGGTCCGCGTCGATCGGCCGTTCCCGATGCCGCCCATGACGATTACCCCGGCCAAAGAGGCCTACGAGGCAGTGTTGGCTGGCGTTGGCGCAACCTTGCCCTGCCGGGACGCGGTCGACAAGCGCATCATCGAGGCGGTCCGGACGGGAAAAGTTTGGAGTGAAGGCAGGGAATTCACGCCGCCATACAGGAAGGGTCTGGCCAAAAACGACATCGGCGTGGCGGGCAACGGCATCATCACAAATCCATCGCAGGTTGGCGGTTATCCCGAATACAAGGGCGAACCGATCAAAGACCTGTGCCCCGACGGCATCCCGCTGTCGTGGAAGGTGAAATATCATCTCGATACGAACGACACGGAACTCGCGCAAAAGGATTTACAGGGCGACGGCTACACCGTCATGGACAAGTATCTCGACGGCCTCGACCCGACGAAGAAGATTGACTGGGGTGATCCCCGCAACAACGTGAACACGTTGAAGTGAACGGCGCGACCTCAAAAGTTTCCACGTATGCCTGGGCGGTGGTGGCATTGCTCTGGCCGGTGGCGTTGTTGAATTATTTGGATCGTCAGATGGTCGCCACCATCCGCGCGTCCATCCGCGCCGACATACCCAGCATTGCCAACGACCAGGAGTTCGGCACGCTCATGGCGGTGTTCATGTGGGTGTATGCGTTTCTGAGTCCTCTGGGCGGTTTCGTGGCAGACAAGTTCAACCGCCGTTGGACGGTCATCGGCAGTCTGGGCGTCTGGTCCGCGGTGACCTGGGCGACGGGACAGGCGACCACCTACTCGCAGATGCTTTGTTTCCGCGGGCTCATGGGCATCAGCGAGGCATTTTACATTCCGGCGGCACTGGCGCTCATCGCGGATTTTCACACGGGCCACACGCGGGCGCGGGCGGTGGGTGTTCATCAAAGCGGCATTTATGCCGGCCTGGCACTCGGCGGCCTCGGCGGTTACATCGCCCAAACCAGCACCTGGCGGAACTGCTTCACGTGGTTTGGCGCCGTGGGCGTGATTTACTCGATCGTGCTGATGCTCGCCTTGCGGGACGCGCCGGTCACCGCCGACGAGGTTTCGGCGAAAAAAAATTCGGTAACCGTCGGCGAAACATTGCGCGCCCTGTGGCTGCAACCGGCGTTCTGGATTCTGGTCATTTATTTTACCTTGCCGGCGATTGCCGGCTGGGTCACGAAGAACTGGCTGCCCACCTATCTGGCCGACACGTTTCACCTCAAAGAAGGCCCGGCCGGCTTGTCGGCCACCGGCTACATCCAGATGGCGTCATTTGCCGGTGTGTTGCTCGGAGGCGTGGCCGCCGATTGGTGGATGCGCGCCACGCCGCGCGGCCGCATCTACGCCAGTGCGGTTGGGGTCTTTCTGATGGTGCCTGCCTTGCTGGGAATGGGCTGGGCCTGGAGTGTGGGCGCGGCCATGGTGTTCATGGTGTTGTTCGGCATCGGCTGGGGATTTTTCGATTGCAACAACATGCCCATCCTCTGCCAGATCGTGCGGCCGGAACTTCGCGCCACCGGTTACGGTTTCATGAATTTCGTCAGCATCAGCGTGGGCGCCGGCGCCACGGTCCTGCTAGGCTGGATGCGGGATCACGGCATCAAGTTTTCCGTGGCGTTTGCCGGCTCGGCGACCGTAGCCTTGTTGAGTGCGGGGCTGATTCTGCTGATCCGGCCGCGCCGCGAAGCGGAATTGGCCAGGCGATGATTTTTTTGCGATGGGAAATAAAACCATGAAAGCGCCTTTGACGGGAATTATCCCGCCCCTGGTCACGCCGTTACGGAGCCGGGATGAGCTGGACGTGGCCGGGCTGGAAACATTGCTGGAACATATTTTGTCCGGCGGCGTCAGCGGACTGTTTGTTCTCGGCACCACCGGCGAGGGACCGAGCCTGAGCTACCGCCTGCGCCGCGAACTGGTCGAACGCGTTTGCCGACAAGTGAAGCAGCGCGTGCCGGTACTGATCGGCATCACGGACACGGCGTTTATTGAATCGGTGCATCTCGCGCGCCACGCAGCGGATTGCGGCGCACAGGCGGTCGTCGCCGCCCCGCCCTATTACATGCCGGAAGGCCAGCCGGAATTGCAGGAATGGCTGGACCATCTGGCGCCTGAACTGCCGCTGCCGCTGTTTCTCTACAACATGCCGCCGCTGACAAAGGTGTCCTACGAACTCGATACGGTCCGCCGCGCCCTCGACAATCCGCGCATCATCGGATTCAAGGACAGCTCGGGTGATTTGAATTACTTCAAATGCGTCGCCGCATTCCTGAAGCAGCGCCCCGACTGGTCGTTACTCATCGGCCCGGAAGAAAAATTGCTCGATGCGCTGCAATTCGGCGGCCACGGCGGCGTGAACGGCGGCGCCAACCTGTTTCCGAAAATATACGTGACCCTTTGCGAGGCCTTTCGGGCGGGCGATATTGCGCACGCCCGGCAGTTGCAGAAGCAAATTGCGAATATTGGCGCGGCGTTTTACCACATTGGCAAACATCCTTCCGCCGTCATCAAAGGCATCAAATGCGCGCTGGCCGGTTTGGGCATCTGCGACGATTTCATGGCCGAACCGTTCCACCGTTTTCGCGCCGAAGAACGGGCGCTGGTCGAAGAGCGGCTGAAGAAAGTCCAGGTGGACCTGGCCACATTGAACCTGTGAGCACCGGATGATGAAAACCGCGAGCGACACAAAAAAACGCCGTGCCAATGCCAGCGGTTGGGCATTCGGTATTGGCCATGGCCTCGGGTGCACCTGCCGTGTCGCATTCGGATGTTTCGCGTTTTTAGCGGTTGGTTTCCCGGTTCGCTCTGCCGGATGGCCGGTCTTGAAACCGGCCGCGTTCGCCCACTACGTGCAATCCTTCAACACGATGGAGGACGAAAACGTCACCAATTACATCTCCAACGCCGCTTCGGGGGACTGGTTGCAAAAGGAGATTCCGCTTTTTGAATGCCCGGACCGTGAAGTGGAGGAGATGTATTATTACCGCTGGTGGTCGTTCCGGAAACACATCGAGAAGACGCCGGATGGCTTTGTGCTCACCGAATTTCTCACCCGGCCACAGCCCGTCAGCAGCGCGCTCGGCCATCAACTCAGGGAAGGCCGCTGGTTGCACGACCAGAAATACCTCGACGACTATGTCCGCTACTGGCTGCGCAGCCCGGCCAGCCGGCAACAACTGCACAAATACAGCAGTTGGCTGGCCGACGCACTCTACCAGCGTTATTTGGTCACCGGCGACAAGCGTTTCCTGCTTTCATTGCTCGATGATTTGACGCGTGACTACCGGCAATGGGAACAGGAACGCCTGACCACCAACGGCCTGTTCTGGCAATATGATGTCCGCGACGCAATGGAGGAATCCATCAGCGGCTCGCGCACGAACCGGAACCTGCGCCCGACCATCAACAGCTACATGTTCGCCAACGCCCGCGCCATCGCCGCCATCGCCCGGCTGGCCGGAGACAGGAAAGTTGCGGTCGAATTTGCCGCCAAAGCCGCGCGCTTGAAAATGCTGGTCGAGGAAAAGTTGTGGAATCCGGAGGCGCAATTTTTTGAAGTGCTCCGCGACGACGGCAAATTCGCCGATGTGCGCGAGGAAATCGGGTTCCTTCCCTGGATGTTTGACCTGCCGGAGCCGGGGAAAGGATACGAAACAGCGTGGGCGCAGTTGACTGACCCGCAAGGATTTAGCGCGCCCTATGGCATCACGACGGCCGAGCGCCGCAGCCCGGAATTCCGGTCGCATGGCTACGGCCATTGTGAATGGGACGGCGCCGTCTGGCCGTTCGCTACGTCCCAGACCCTGGACGCGCTGGCCAATTTGCTGCGTGATTACCCGCAAAACGTCGTCACTGCCCGCGATTATTTCGACGCGTTCCTCGCTTACGTTCACAGCCAGCACGCCGACGCCAAACCTTATATCGGCGAATACCTCGACGAAACGACCGGCCAATGGATCAACGGCAAGGGCGGCCGCAGCCGTTACTACAACCATTCCACGTTTGCGGACCTGCTCATCACCGGCGTTGTCGGTCTGGTGCCGCGGGCGGATGACACGGTGGAGGTCTGGCCGTTGTTGCCGGAGGGGACCTGGAACTGGTTTTGTCTCGACGGCGTGAAATATCACGATCACACCCTCACCATTCTTTGGGACCAGGACGGAACACGCTACCAGCGCGGCAAAGGTTTGACGGTGCTGGCCGGCGGCAAGGAAATCGCGCACGCAGACAAACTTGAGCAATTGACCGGCAAACTCCCGTGAAAACATTTCTCCTGCTGTTCACCTTCGGATTCGTGCTTACCGCCGGCGCCGCGCCGGAAAAATTGTCGCCCATCATTTCCATCGGCCCCGACGGCCATCTGGTTTATTACCCCGACGAACACGGCAATCGTGTTCCCGATTTTTCCACCTGCGGTTACGCCGGCGGCGACAAAGACATTCCCGATGCGCCGGCCCGGGTCATCGTCCCGCCGGTCGCCGGTGATGAAACGGCGCGAATTCAAAAAGCGATTGATTACGTCGCCGGGTTGCCGATGGGCCCGGACGGGATCCGCGGCGCAGTGTTGTTGCTCAAGGGCCGGCATGAAGTTTCGGGCGGCCTGCAGATCACCAATTCCGGCGTCGTGCTTCGGGGGCAAGGCATGGGCGAAAATGGAACACTGCTGGTCGCTACCGGAATGGACCGGCGGACTTTGATTCGCGTCGCGGGCCAAAACGACTTGTCACGCATCCCGAATTCAAACTGGGAGATTGCGGACGATCACGTTCCCGTCGGCGCAACGAGTTTTCACGTCCGGGACGCGACCGGATTGAAAGTCGGCGACACCGTCTTCGTCATCCGTCCCAGCACCCGGCCGTGGATTGGCGCGTTGGGCATGACGGAATTTGGGGGCGGAATCGGCGACTGGCGGCTGGTCTGGCATGCCGGCAGTTATGACCTTACCTGGGACCGCGTCCTCCAGAAAGTTGACGGCAACCGGGTGACGGTCGATGCGCCGATTACAACCGCCATCGAATCAAAATTCGGCGGCGGGCGGGTGGAAACCTATTCCTGGCCGGGACGCATCAGCCGTATCGGCGTGGAAAATCTCCGGCTGGAATCCGCTTACGATGCGGGGAATCCCAGGGACGAAAATCATTCCTGGTTCGCCATCACAATGGAAAACGCGGAGAACACCTGGGTCCGGCAGGTCACCTTCGTGCATTTTGCCGGGTCGGCGGTGGCGATTTATGACAGCTGCCAATGGGTGACGGTTGAGGATTGTCTGTCGCTGGCGCCGGTGTCGGAAATGGGCGGCTGGCGGCGGGACACTTTTTTCACCATGGGCCAGCAGACGTTGTTTCTGCGCTGTTGGGCCGAGCATGGACGCCATGATTTCGCTGCCGGATTTTGTGCCGCCGGACCGAATGCCTTCGTGCAATGTGAGGATACTTTGCCGACAGCTGACAGCGGCGCGCTGGCAAGCTGGGCGAGCGGCACCCTTTTCGATAACGTCCGAATAGACGGCAACGGTTTGAGTCTGATGAATCGCGGCGACGCCGGTGAGGGCGCGGGCTGGTCGGCGGCGAACTCCGTCCTGTGGCAATGTGACGCGTCAAAAATTTCCTGCGAAAGTCCGCCGACAGCCCAAAACTGGGCGTTCGGCTCGTGGGGAGAATTTGAAGGCAATGGCATCTGGCGCAGCTCGAATGACCACGTCCGGCCGGAAAGCCTGTTTGTCGCGCAGGTCGCCGACCGGCTGGGCGCAGCGGCGGCCGCAAAAATTAAATTGATGCCGCGTTCGATGGAGGAATACAGCAACCCGAGCGAGCAGCAGGCGGCGGAATTGATCGCGGCGGCCCGCAAACCTGCGCCGCAACTCTCCAATTTCATCGCCGCCGCCGAAACGCGGAATCCGATTCCGGCAGAACCCGGAACCGCCAAGCCGGTTGACGAACTTCCAACCCCGCCCTCCGTCTTCCGCCCTCCGTCCGCTGTTCTTTCCCTCACCAACGGCTGGCTGGTGTGCAACGGCAAATTGCTCGCCGGCAACACGGCGAGCATCAATTGGTGGCGCGGCAACATGCGCCCCAGCGAGGCAAAAAATTACGGGATCAACCTGACCAGGTTCGCACCCGGGCGCATCGGGCCGGGCTTCACCGATGATTTGAGCGCGGTTGCCGACGGCATGGTTTCCAAAAATCAAGTCGCGCTCGATCACCACTATGGCCTCTGGTATGACCGCCGGCGCGAGGACCACGAACGCGTCCGGCGCGAGAACGGCGATGTCTGGGGGCCATTTTATGAGCAGCCGTTTGCGCGCAGCGGCCAGGGCACGGCGTGGGACGGCCTGAGCAAATATGATCTCACAAAATTCAACCCGTGGTATTGGTCGCGGTTAAAGCAATTCGCCGACATTTGTGACGAGCGCGGGCTGGTGTTGTTCAATGAAAATTATTTTCAGCACAACATCCTCGAAGCCGGGGCGCATTGGGTGGATTGCCCGTGGCGCTCGGCCAACAACATCAATCACACCGGATTTCCGGAGCCACCGCCGTTCGCCGGCGACAAACGCATCTTCATGGCCGAACAGTTTTATGACGTAAGCGACCCGGTCCGGCGCAAGTTGCACGAGAATTTCATCCGGCAAAATCTGAATAATTTTACAAACGAGCCGAATGTCATCCAGTTCACCAGCGCGGAATTCACCGGGCCGCTGGCATTCGAGCAATTCTGGCTCGACACCATCGCCGATTGGGAACGCGACCACGGTTGTAGCCGCCGACGTGAGGAGGCGGATGGTCCGACTCGTGCGGGACATCGCCTCCTCACATCGGCGGCTACGAAGCCCATCATCGCGCTTGCCGCACCCAAGGACGTGCAGGACGCCATTCTCGCCGACCCGCAGCGCCGCGCGGTGGTGGACGTGATTTGTTTCCGCTACTGGTGGCGGACGGACAAGGGGTTGTTCGCGCCGAAAGGCGGACAGAATCTTTCACCGCGCCAGTTTGAGCGGAAATGGCATGGCGGGACACCCACTGACATGGATTTGGCCGCCATGGCGGCGGAATATCGGCATAAATTTCCCGGCAAAGCCGTCATCGCCTCGGGCGAGGATGCCAATTTGAAGGGTTCATGGGCGTTCTTGTGTGCCGGCGGTTCGATGCCTGATTTGCCAGAAACAACCGACTCACAATTACTTGACGCCATTCCGCAAATGCAGCCCTGGCCGGAGGCTGCGGGAAAGAACCGCTGGGTTCTGCGCGAACGGGGCCGGCAGTACCTCGTTTATTCATCAGACAAATCGGAACTGGATTTGTCGGCGGAATCCGGCTCGTTCCAGCTGCACGTGGTGGACCCACGAACGGGTCAAGTGGCAACCCGGTCGGAAACAATTCCCGCGGGAAGAACCATCAATGTGCCGCCGGGGGTGGTTTGGCTGGTAAAGGACTGATTGAGACCAACAGCATTCAAAATGAAACGACACCATCTCAACCTCCGCGAGGTTTTGGACTTCGGCCGCCTTCGGCCGCTTTCGAGCGCGCCGATGTGCGAAAAGCGGCAGAAGGCTGCCGCACTCCAGGACGCTGCCGCGCCAGCGCGAGCTCCTTGGGCTTGGTTGCCGGGATATCCGAGAGCGAACACGCGGCGGCTTTCCATGCTGGCTGTTTTGGCGCTCTTTTTTTCGTTTGTCGTCCGGGCTGAGACCATTTCCATCGTCGTTTCGTCAAATGCCGCGCCGCGCGTGGAATTCGGCGCGGAAAGACTGGTGGAGGCGCTCAAGGGAGTGAAGCGGGATGCAACGATTGTGCATGCAGAAAACGTTTCCGGCCGGAAGATTCATTTGGAAGCGCCCCATGATCCGGCCGCGGGACATGAGGGGTTCCGCATTGATTCGAAGGGCAATGATGATCTGGTGGTCACATCGGGAGACGATTCGGGCACGCTCTACGGCTGTTTGGAACTGGCCCGGCAAATTCGCGACGAAGGCAAGCTGCCGAGGATCGCCAACTTTGCCGGCCAGCCCGCGTTCACCCTGCGCGGCACCTGTATCGGGATGCAGAAGACCTATATCCTGCCGGGCCGGCATGTTTATGAATATCCCTACACGCCGGAATTGTTCCCGTGGTTCTACGACAAAGAAATGTGGCGCGAGTATCTGGATTTCCTCGTCGAGAACCGCATGAACACGCTCTATCTCTGGAGCGGCCATCCGTTCGCCTCGCTGGTGCGACTCAAGGATTATCCGTATGCGGTGGAAGTGCCGGACGACGTTTTCAAAAGGAACCAGGAGATGTTCCGCTGGTTGACCCAAGAGTGTGACCAGCGCGGCATCTGGCTCGTGCAAATGTTCTATAACATTCTCGTCTCAAAACCGTTTGCCGAGACCAATGGCATTTCCACCCAACTCTCCGCGCCCACGCCGCTCACCGAGGATTACACGCGTAAGTCCATCGCGGAATTTGTGAAGGATTATCCCCATGTCGGCCTCATGGTTTGTCTCGGCGAAGCATTGCGGGACACGCCGAATCAACTGGAGTGGTGCACCAATGTGATTCTGCCCGGCGTGCTGGATGGCATGAAGGAGGCCGGTTTGCAGGAGGAACCGCCGGTCGTCATCCGCACCCACGCGATGGATGCCTATGCCATCATTCCCGCCGCGCTCAAGGTTTATACCAACATCTGGACCGAATCGAAATACAACGGTGAATCGCTGACGACCTGGGAACCGCGCGGCAAGGAAGCGGCCATCCACGTGGCCATGAGCAAACTCTCGCCGCACATGGTCAACATCCATCTTTTGTCCAATCTCGAACCGTTCCGTTACGGCGACCAGCAGTTCATCCAAAAATGCGTCCAGGCCGCGCGCGACCGGCTGGGGGCAACCGGCCTCCATCTGTATCCGCTGTCTTATTGGAACTGGCCTTATTCACCCGACCTCGCCGACCCGCCCCTGCTCCAGTGGCGGCGTGACTGGATTTGGTTCACGGCCTGGGCTCGTTATTCCTGGAATCCCGATATTCCGCCAAAGGAAGACCGGGCTTACTGGATTTCGCAACTGGCCGACCGCTACGGCAACACCAACGCGGCCGAGAAAATCCTTGATGCTTACAACGCATCCGGCGAAGTCGCACCGCGCCTCATCCGCCGATTCGGGATCACCGAGGGCAATCGCCAGACGCTTTCCCTCGGCATGACGCTGGACGAACTCGTGAACCCCAAAAAATATAAGGCGTTCGACGGGCTGTGGCTCTCACAGGCACCGCCGGGCGAGCGCCTGGACGAATACGTTAAAAATGAATGGAACCACGAGCCGCACACGGGCGAAACGCCGGAGTCCATCATCCGTGAAGTGTTGGACTATTCCAGCAATGCAGTCGCCTCTGTCGCCTCCGTCCCATTGCGCGGCCTCAAAAACCGCGCTGAGTTCGAACGGCTGGACAACGACGTTCATTGCATTCAACTGATGGCCGGAAATTATTCGGCGAAAGTGAAGGCCGCGGAGCTGGTTTTGCGTTATGGCTACAGCCGTGACCTTGCCGACATGGAGCAGGCGGAAAAATACCTGGCCGAAAGCTTCGCGGATTACCAAAAACTGGCCGCCCTCGCGTCGCCGGCCTATCGCTTCGCCAATGGCATGCAGACGTCGCAGCGGAAAATTCCGTTTACTGGCGGCATCCATGGTGTCGGCACCAATTACCTCTGGTCGCAACTGGTGCCGCTCTACCGGAAGGAGCTGGAAAATTTCCAGGCAAGGGTAGCCTCGTTGAAACAGGGTTCGAGGGCCGCCAACTCTGCGGTCCAGTCTAATATTAATCCCTGGCCGGCGGCAGATTTCAAATTGATCAGCACCAATGCCGAAACCTACAAGGTCGAAGTCGGCGCCCGCGTTTTTACCGACCGGAACTTCGTGATTCAAAGCCTGGCACCGGAATTGAACGGGCTGACCGGCATCCGGTTTTCGCACGAAACCGCCAGGAAGGGCCATTACCAGCCGATTGAATTCGAAGTCTCGCAGCCGGTGCAGGTTCTGGTGGGATATTTCAACAACCCCGGCAAGGAATGGCTGCAGGTGCCCGACCTCGAAACCGCGGCGCAGGCAGACGAACGCGGCGGCGTGGACACAGTCCTCGAAAACGCGGTCGCAATTTCCGGCTGTCCCAGCGTGGACATCCACGCGTTCCGCTACGAAGCGGGCCGGCAGAAACTGGAGCTGATCGGCAAAGGCAGTTTTGTGGTGCTCGGTGTCGTGCCGCAATCGGTCACTCTGGACAAACGGAACGCAAACATGGGTGTGAAGTGAGGCCAAAAGCTCAAATTGTCATATTGAGGTTGCTGATCCTGCTGACGGCGCAACTTTCCCGCGCGCAATTATTGAGCGTGGACATCAATAAGAGCCAATCGCCGCGGCCCGACGACACCGCCCCGGGATTTGTCGGCTGGTATGACGTGGGGACCGGCCAGACAGCAACGCATTCGTTCACCAATGTTACTGTGGTGCTGGATCCCAACACCGGGCTGCCGACGGCCACCAATTTCAGCGTCATTTCCTGCACGCTTGCGCAAACGATTCCCGCCATCGGCGATACCAATTCTACACTGCTGGCCAACTGGTTGAATAAAAACGGCAACACGACCAGTACGGACCCGAACGCCGGTTACCGGCTGTGTGGTGACGGCGTGTGGGTCAACGACACCAGCACCGGCCACCCGTACACCAATGGCGGCGCGTTGTCTTTGACCATTTCCAACCTGTCCGCCGGCCTGCATACCATCACGACCTACCATAATGACCTTTGGGGCACGAACGCGGGGCAGACGTGGATCCATCCGGCCAGTCCGTTCCTGAGCCGCTCCATCGTCAGCGCGAATGGGATTCCGGTTTTTACCAACGTCCCGTCGTTTTTTGCGACGAACGACAATCAATGTGGTTTCGCCTTTTTCACGGTCAGCAACAGTTACGACGGCCAGCCGGTGGTACTGAACTTCGATCCCGATCACAGCGGGGCTCTTGATTTTGTGGTGCTCAACGGGTTTGAAATTGATCGCCCGAGCGCACCGGGAACGACCGCCACCGCGGTATTTCCGCCCCAGAATGACGAGCACGTGTTCGCCAGCAATGATGCGCCGCTGCCGGGCACGGCCAACGCCGGGTATCTCACCCTGCAATGGCTGCCGGCGGGCTTTGCGGTTTCCAACTATCTTTACCTTGGCACGAGCAGCAACATCGTGGCGAACGCCACGATCACGTCCCCGGAATTCAAGACCAACAATGCCGCCCTGGTCTACGCCACCAACTCGTTCTTCGTCACGAACCTTGACAGCGCCCTGACTTATTATTGGCGCGTGGACCAGTTGGACATTGAAAACGGCGCGACCAACCTCGCGAAAGGCAAAGTCTGGGAATTCCGTACGCGGCATCTGGCTTTTCCCGGAGCGGAGGGCTACGGGCGCTGGGCGCGCGGCGGGCGCGGTGGCGTAGTCATTGAGGTCACGAATCTGAACGACAGCGGGCCGGGCAGCTACCGGGCCGCCATCGCCGCCAGCGGGCCTCGCACGGTGGTCTTTCGGGTATCGGGCCTGATCCGGCTTCAATCGCCGTGTGTGATCGGCAACGGTTATCTCACCATTGCCGGGCAGACCGCGCCGGGCGACGGCATTTGCATCGCCAACTTTCGCGCCGGCATGTCGGGACCCAATGATGTCATCATGCGATTCATGCGCTTCCGCATCGGCGATGCCGAGCAACAGTCCATGGACGCGATGAGTCCCGGGAGTGCGACACAGACGATTGTGGACCATTGCTCGTCAAGCTGGTCGCTGGACGTGGCCTGCAATTCCCTGCAAAGCGGCAGCGTGGGCAGCCAGTCGGCCATGACCACGTACCAACATAACATCATCTCCGAGCCGTTGCGCTATTCGTATCATTACAATGATGCCGAGCGGGCGGCGACGGGCTGCACCAATTGTTATCAGCCGCATGCCTTCGCGGCTTCCATCAGCGGGGAAATCGGCAGCTACCATCATAACCTCATCGCGCACTCGACGGATCGGAACTGGTCGCTGGCCGGCGGCCTGGATCAAAGCGCGCATTACGCCGGTTCGCTCGATATCCGCAACAACGTCGTTTACAACTGGCTGGCCCGGACCACCGACGGTGGCGTCGCACGGCTGGATTACGTGAACAATTACTACAAGCCCTACGCCCCCAACAGCCCGGTGACCTGGTTGTTGAGGTTGGATTCCATCAATACGAATTGGGGCACCGAGTACATTTACATGAACGGCAATGTGATGCAGGGCAAATCCTATTACACAAACAATTGGATGAGCGGGTCATTTGTCAACGGTTTGCCCCTGGCTGGACTGGTCGTGACGAACGGTGAGCTTTTTCCGTCTTACGTCACCACCCAGACGGCCAGCAACGCCTACGAGGTCGTACTGTCGGACGTCGGCTGCAACGAACCGGCGCCCGACATGATTGACCAGCGGATTATCGGTGAAGTGCTGGACGGCACGACTCATTACGAGGGCACGAACGGTCCGACCTACACCATCAACGGAGTTTTGCAGGATACCGCAGGCCCGGATAATCCCGGCTTCATTGATTCACAGACTGACGTCCATGACGCCGCGGGTTCGCCCAATTATCCCTGGCCGGCCTACGCCACTGCCGATGTGCCGACGGATTCCGACCACGACGGGCTGCCCGACTGGTGGGAACTGGCAAAAGGACTGAATCCCGATTCTGCTGCCGGTGATTTTTCCGACAGTAATGCCGACCCGGACGGCGACGGTTACACCGACCTCGAAGATTACTTGAACTGGCTGGCCGCTCCTCACCTGGACTGTATACGCAATGCCTACGTGGACGTGGACTTGATGCGGTTCACCCGCGGGTTCACAAACAACTCGCCGGTCTACACGGTTTCCAATCCGACGAACGGTACCGTCGTGTTGCTCGCCGGCGGAACGATTGCCCGTTTCACACCAGCGACAGGTTTTTACGGGACAGGCGGATTTCAGTTTGAAGTGACTGACGCTTCCGGGTTTTCCTGCACGAACGTGGTCGGGGTTCATGTCCGGGCCAATCCTCAGTCGCACCTGACGTTTTCGGTTTCGGGCGGCGTGCCGCAGTTGCAGTTCAGCGGCGAATCCGGTTTTTACTTCCTGCTCCAATACTCCGACGATTTGGCCGGTTGGACGACCTGGACCCATACCACCGCCACCGGCTCAAGCCAGACCTTCACGCCGCCGGGGTTTCCAGGTTTATCCGTGCGATTTTATCGCGCGGTTTCTGCACAATGAATTCGGACTCACAGTCAACACCCGCCACCGCGATTCGCGGACGGTCTGTCACAATCCAAAACTCATCTGGCAATTTTTAAATTATGAGACTTCCCGAACTTGCCAGGTTTACCCAAATGAAACATTCGCTGTTCATCATCACGTTTCTCTGCGCTGGAAACCTGACTTTCGTCACCCCTGCGCTTGCGGCCGAAGACAAAACGCCCGCGACCTCCCCATCGCCGTCGGAACTGATGGAAGCAAATTACACCAAAGCCATCGAAGGCCGCACGGCAGACATCCTGAAGGCGCTGGCGCTCAGCGAGACCAACCAGGTCGCCAGGGTGCACGGTATCATCATGGCGCAGTGGCGGGCGTTGCGGGCCTGGCACGACGCGAACGACGTAACACTGAAACAAGCGGTCAAGGCGGGCAACTCAAATGCCACCGCGCAAATCCGGGCCTCACTGGCATCGTTGCACCAAAAATTTCTCACCGCACTTTCGGCGAACCTGGACCCCCAACAGGTGGACACGGTCAAGGACCGGATGACCTACAACAAAGTTGAGGTGACTTACAACGCTTATTGCCGGATTGTCCCGAAACTTACCGACGCGGAGAAAGCCAGGATTCTGGAATTGCTCAAACAGGCGCGCGAGGAGGCCATGGATTGCGGCAGCGCCGAAGAAAAATCGGCCGTCTTTAAAAAATACAAGGGCAAGATCAACAATTACCTGAATGCGCAAGGCCATGACGTGCACAAGGCCTACCAGGAATGGGGCGAAAAACAAAAACTGAAGGGCGCGGAGGGTTCCGCGCCGGCGTCGGCCAAGTGATTTTATGAAAACCTCCGGCTTCGCAACTTCCGGTTTCAACGAAGGCCGCCGTCCACGTGGCACAATGGCCTAGCGATGATGGGCGAATCCCAACCATCAAGTCGGTCCACGGCGGCTGGCCTCGGCCGTACCGGTTCGTATCGTTGGCGCATCTGCGCGTTGCTCTTTTTCGCTACCACCCTCAACTACGTGGATCGGGAGGTCATCAGCATTCTCAAACCCACTTTGATGCACAACCTGGTCTGGAATGAAATTGATTACAGCAACGTGATCTTTGCTTTTCAATGCGCTTACGCCATCGGTTACGCCGGTGGCGGCCGGTTCATGGATCGGGTCGGGGTCAGGCTGGGTTACGCGGTCGCCGTGTTTAGCTGGAGTCTCGCGGCCATCGGCCACACGTTTGCCCGCTCGGTGATGAGCTTCAGTGCGGCACGGTTTGCCCTGGGCGTGGCCGAGGGTGGCAATTTCCCGGCCGCAATTAAAACGATCGGGGAATGGTTTCCCCAAAAGGAACGCGCGCTGGCTACGGGAATTTTCAACGCGGGTTGCAACGTGGCTGTGGTGGTGACACCGCTGCTGGTCCCGTGGCTCACACTGCGTTGGGGATGGCCGGCGGCCTTTTTCGTGACCGGTGCGCTGGGTCTGCTTTGGCTCGTCGCGTGGCAAATGACCTATCGCAGTCCGCAAAATCATCCGCGTGTTTCGCGCGCCGAACTCGCTTACATCCAAAGTGATGCCCCCGATCCGGCAACGAAAATCTCCTGGCCGGAATTGTTGCGTCACCGGCAAACCTGGGCGTTTACCGCCGGCATGGTGCTGGTCGCGCCGGTCTGGTGGTTTTATCTCTTTTGGGTGCCCGGTTTCCTCCACGACCAGCACGGGCTTGATTTAAGCAATTTTGGGCCCCCGCTCGTGGCGATTTATTTGATCGCCGACGTGGGCAGCATCGGCGGCGGCTGGCTCTCCTCATGGCTGCTTCAGCGCGGCTGGTCGCTCAATGCGGCCCGCAAAACCGCGATGCTCATCTGCGCGCTGTGCGTCGTGCCCGTTTTTGCCGCCGCGACCGTTTCCAATCTCTGGCTCGTTACCGCGCTCATTGGACTTGCCGCCGCCGCGCATCAGGGTTTTGCCGCCAACCTTTACACGCTCGTGTCCGACACGGCACCGCCCGGCGCCGTCAGCTCCGTGGTCGGGATTGGCGGCATGGCCGGCGCCGTGGCGGGGATGCTCGCCGCGAAATTTACCGGCTATGTCCTCCAATGGACGGGCAGTTATGTGTTGTTATTCGGCGGCGCCTCCTGCGCCTACCTGCTGGCGTTGCTCGCCATACAGGTCTTGAATCCGCGCCTGGAACCGATGAAAATTGCCGCAACCGGTCAAAATCGCTGATAAGCTATGGCCATGGAATGGAAATCCGATTCCGAATTGTTC